>DAOWOO010000116.1 GCA_030642025.1 Candidatus Zixiibacteriota bacterium
TCAAGGCGCCGGAGGATGCGCATGTCTTGTTTGAAAGCGCCCGGAAGGATTATGATAAGGGCAAATACCTTACAGCCATTGAAAAATTCCAGCTTCTGGTTTACAATTTTCCCGGGGCCACTCTGGTTGATACCGCCCAGTACTATCTTGCCATGTCATATTATGGCGATAAGGATTACGAACTGGCTGCGGTTGAATTTGCCCGAGTGAAGAACAGCTATCCCCAGTCCGGTTATGCCGATAATGCCCAGTTTATGACCGGCGTATGTTATTTCGAGAATTCGCCGAATCACTTCGGTCTCGACCAGGAGGATATGAAGCGCGCTATTGTTGCTTTGAGCGATTTCATTCTCGATAATCCTGACAGCCCGCTGGTAAGCGAGGCTGAGATGGTTATTAGAAAGGCGCGGACCAGGTTGGCGCATAAGGAATACGATAATGGCTTGGTATATATGAAGCTATACGATTACCGGGCCGCGAGAATTTATTTTCAATACGTTATCGATGAATTTACCGATACCGAATTTGCCCCGATGGCTCTCTTCAAGCTGGCTGAGATAGATTTCAAAAAAGAGGATTATCGTTCGGCGTTAGAACGTTTTAACCAGTTTATGAATATTTATGCCGAACATGAACTGATCGGCGACGCAAAAAAATATATCGAAAAAATCTCTCCAAGGCTGGTGGATACGGTCAATGCATCCGGCGAATCCCATTAACGGCGGCAAATGGGGCTTGATGGGCGGGGTTTTCGACCCGGTTCATTACGGACATCTCCTGCTGGCCGAGTCGGCGCGCCAATCCAGTAAGCTTGACGGTGTTCTCTTTCTTCCAAATTTGAATCCTCCGCATCGTGAGTGCAAGCCGACGGCATCGTTCGAAGATCGGCTCATGATGACACGACTGGCGGTTGAAGGGAATAACTTTTTTGTCGTGTCCGACCTGGAAAAAGAGCTGGCCAGTCCCGGTTACACGATAGCCGTGGTCGAACTTCTGGAGCAGAGATATCCCCGGGCCGACTGGCATCTGGTTCTGGGCGCCGATAATATCAGCATCTTCGATTCCTGGTACAAGCCCGAAGAGCTTGTCGGCAAGGTAAAAATCATTGTCGGCAACCGTCCCGGTTACGATAAGGCCTTTGAAACATCTCCCTGGTTTGAAAAGGTCAAGCGCTTTGATATGCCTCTTATTGAACTGGCCGCCACAGATATTCGCAAGGCAGTTAAAGAAGGCAGGTCAATACGGTATATGATTCCCGAGGAGGTACGCAAGTTTATTGGAAGCAGGGGACTGTACCGGTGAAGGGAAAGTCGCTTTTCCTGATTGACGGCTCGGCGATTTTCTACCGGGCCTATTTTGCCTTTATCCGAAATCCTCTATTCAATTCCAAAGGTGAAAACACTTCGGCCACATACGGCTTTCTCAATTCCCTGATGAAAATAATCCGGGAGGAAAACCCCGACTATATGGCCGTGATTTTTGATACCAAGGCTCCGACCTTCCGGCACAAGATGTATGATAAGTACAAGGCGACCCGCGAGAAAATGCCCGATGAACTGGTGGTGCAGCTTCCCCGAATCCATCAGGCGGCCGAGGCCTTGAATCTGGCCTGCCTGGAGATGGAGGGGTACGAGGCGGATGATATTATCGGTACTCTGGCAAAGGAGGGTGAAAAGAACGGGATGGATGTCTGGCTGGTGACTGGCGACAAGGATTTCTTTCAGCTGGTAAGCAACCATGTGAGAATTTATAATCCTCAGCGGGGTGGTAAGGAGGCCGAAAAACTCGATTCGCAGGGAGTAAAGGACAAATTCGGCGTTGCGCCGGAGCGTGTTATTGATATGCTGGCCCTCATGGGTGATTCCTCGGATAACGTTCCCGGTGTTCCGGGAGTCGGCCCTAAAACGGCCAGAATGCTGATTGAGCAAATCGGCGATCTGGATACGATTCTCGATTCGGCCGACAAAATCAAATCAAAATCCGTAAGAAACAAGATTTCTGAAAACCGAGACTTGGCCGAGCTTTCACGAAAACTGGTTACCATAGATATCAACGTCCCGATCAGGTTTTCGCTTGATGAAATGAAGCGGAAAGATATTGATTTTGGGAAGGCCAAGACGCTGTTTCTGGAACTGGAATTTGCCAACCTTCTGGAGGATCTGGCCAAACAGACCGGTAAACTTGATTTGCAGCTGGACAGCGCCGATAAAACCAGACGGCCGTTACAGGCTTCAGCCGATTATCAATGTATTGACACAATTGACAAATTGAAGGTTTTGCTGGATAAGCTGTCATCTGAAAAAGAGGTAGCCATTGATACCGAGACTTCATCGCTCAATCCCATGGTTGCCGATCTGGTCGGTATTTCGCTGTGCGCCGAAGCGGGGAAATCATACTATATACCTGTCAATCATGCCGACTCCGAAAGAAATATCCCATTTGACAGGGCGCTGAAATTACTGACGAAATTTTTCAGGAATAAAAATATCCAAAAGTTCGGGCAGAATATCAAGTATGACCTGGCCGTTCTGCACCGGGCCGGAATTGAGGTGTCGCCGGTTGGCTTTGATACCATGCTGGCTTCGTATGTCGTCAATCCCTCAAGCCGGGGACACGGATTGGATAGTCTGGCATTCGAGCATTTCAACTACCGAATGCAGCCCATCAGAGAGCTTATCGGCTCCGGAAAAAAGCAGAAATCGTTTGCACTGGTCGATGTTGATCTGGCGACTTTTTACGCCGCCGAGGATGCCGATTATACCTACCGTCTGCGCGGTGTTCTGGCAAAGAAAATCGATCAGCTTAATCTTCACAATCTATATTACAATATTGAACTTCCGCTTATTAAAGTCCTGCTCGATATGGAGATGACCGGCGTCCGGGTGGATACCGATCATCTGGCCGAAATGTCGTCGGAGATGGAGATACAGCTTGAAAAGCTAACACAGGATATCTATATCGAAGCGGGGGAGGAGTTCAATATCAATTCCACGCGGCAACTGGCCGTGGTTCTTTTTGAAAAACTGAAGCTTCCCACAAAAGGCAAGACAGCCAGAAAGACCGGATACTCAACCGATGTTCGGGTTCTCGGAGAGCTGGCCGGGCTTCACGATCTGCCGCGCCTGGTTCTTGATTACCGGCAGTTGACCAAGCTTAAAAATACCTATATAGATGCAATCCCGAACCTGATAAACGAAGAAACCGGGCGGGTGCATACGTCATTCAATCAGGCTGTTGCCGCTACGGGAAGATTGTCATCAACCGATCCGAATCTCCAGAATATACCGATTCGCACCGAAATCGGCCGCCGGATTCGAAAGGCCTTTATCCCGCGCGATCGTGATTATAGAATTCTTAAAGCGGATTACTCTCAGATAGAACTTCGTATCCTGGCGCATTTCTCGCAGGATAAAGCGCTTATTAAAGCCTTCCGCAATAATGAGGACATTCACCGCCGCACCGCCGCCGATGTGTACGGTGTTTCACCTGACAAAGTTACCCCTGATATGCGCCGAGCCGCCAAAACAGCCAATTTTGCCATTATCTATGGTGTCACCGCCTATGGTTTGTCACAACAGACCGAGCTTGACCTGGGACAGTCGAAAGATTTTATTGATACCTATTTTGAACGATACCCCGGTATAAGAAAGTATATGGACAGTACTATTGCCCTAGCCAGGAAGGATGGATTTGTAAAAACCCTGTTTAATCGTATACGATATCTGCCGGAAATCAACGCCAAGAATTTCCAGATGCGTCAGTTCGCCGAGCGGACGGCGATCAATACGCCGATTCAGGGAACGGCGGCGGATATGATCAAGGTTGCCATGATTGATATTCATAAGAGAATTGCAAAGATGAAATCGAAGATGATTTTACAGGTCCATGATGAACTGGTTTTTGACGCTCACAAGAATGAACTTGGTGAGTTGAAAGAGATTGTCAAGACCGGCATGGAGAAGGCGGTCAAGCTGAAAGTCCCGATTGTGGTTGATATGGGTGTCGGTCGTAATTGGCTGGATACGAAGTAAGATGCTTGTAGGTCTTGTCGGACAGATTGGGACGGGTAAATCGGAAGTCGCCCGGATTCTGAAAAATAATCATGGGGCATATATTATTTCGGCTGATAAAATCGGCAGGGATGTTGTCGATAAATCTCCCGCTGTACTGAAAAAACTGGTAAACGCTTTCGGCCCTGAGATTCTTTCAAAAACAGGCCGACTAAGACGCAAATATCTTGGCCGACTCGCCTTTGCAACTGATGACGGCAGAGCAAAGCTGAACCGGATAGTCCACCCACCTTTATTAAAAGAGTTAACCGTTCAGGTCAAAGAGGCTCAAAAAAAGCATGATCTTGTTGTCATAGACGCGGCCCTGTTGATAGATTGGGGCTGGGATAAGAAAGTGGATTTTACTATTCTGGTTCATGCCGGTGATAAAATAAAAATCTCCCGTCTTGTAAAGAAAGGCCTTTCAATAGAAGAAGCCCGAATGCGGATTAAATCACAATTACCCTACCGGGAACTCAGGAAATATGCCGATTTTGTTATTTTCAATAACCGATCGGTATCTCATCTTCAACACAGGATTGACAGAATCCTCGAAAAGCTTACCGGAAAAGGGTTGACATCCCGCTGACGACTCGATATATTTTTCTCAAAATAGTTACAAAATTCACAAACTTCTGGGTTCGGAGGTTATATGCCGCTGATTGATTCAAAGTCCGGTAAAGTTATAAAATACTATACGATAGAGGAACTTAAAGAACGTGCCAATTATATGCGGGGTTTGGATCTAATCTCGCTCTGTTCGGCCAAATCGGGTCATTCCGGCGGGACTCTGTCGATGATGGATATTCTGGCTCCGCTTTACCTTAAGGTCGCCCGGCATGATCCCAAAAATCCGGAGTGGGAGGACCGCGACCGCATTATCTGGTCGGCCGGTCACAAGGCTCCGGCGCTTTATGTATCATTGGCGATGAGTGGTTATTTCCCCGAAGATGGACTGGCCACTCTAAGGATGCTCGGTTCGCCGTTCCAGGGTCACCCGCACCGCAAGGATCTCGCCGGGGTGGAAATATCATCCGGTTCGCTCGGTCAGGGTCTTTCGGTAGCTGTTGGTGTGGCGCTGGCGGCCAAAATCGACAAGAAAGATTACAAAGTTTTTTCGATTACATCCGACGGCGAACAGCAGGAAGGCTCCATGTGGGAAGCCTACATGGAAGCCGGTAATTTTAAATTAAACAATCTTATCGCCATTCTTGACCGAAACCGGCTCCAGATTGACGGCTACACCAAAGATGTTCAGTGTCTCGAGCCGCTGGTTGACAAGTACAAAGCCTTCAACTGGGATGTTATCGAAGTCGATGGCCACAATATTGTAGAGATACTGCAGGCGCTGGAAAAGGCATGTCAGTCCAA
>DAOWOO010000012.1 GCA_030642025.1 Candidatus Zixiibacteriota bacterium
GAGTCGTCAGGTCAACCCGGCCGACGTGCCCTATACTTTCGGCCCGGTGTATCAGACCGATCAGTTTTATCCGGGAAGCCTGGCCGAGATGCGCGAGCCTTTTATTCTCCGGGATTATCGCGGGACGGTCGTCGAGGTGTACCCCTTCCAGTACAACCCCGACAAGCAAACCCTTCGCGTGTATACGTCGGTAACGGTTGAAGTGGTGGCTGTCGGCAAGGGGAAAATCAATATCCTGGACCGCACCGAAAAGGTTTCTGTAAATATTCCGGAGTTTGACTTGATTTACCAGAGGCGGTTTATCAATATTGATACATACTCGAAATATACCGCGGTTGAAGAAACCGGCGATATGCTGATTATCACTTACGACAGTTTCCATGATGAAATGATGCCGCTGGTCAACTGGAAACGCCAGAAGGGTATCAAAACCAGCATAATCGACGTTTCCAGCATCGGCAACTCCGCCTCGCAGATTGAGAGCTTTATCCAGGACTGGTATGATTCCACCAACCTGGCCTGGGTTCTTCTGGTTGGTGATTACCAGGAGGTGGCCACGCCGATAACCAACAACAGCGGCGCCGGGGACCCTACCTATGCCAAGGTTGCCGGTGGTGATGATTATCCCGATATTGTTATCGGGCGTTTTTCCGCAACCACCGAAGCTCATGTAATCACCCAGGTGGAAAGAGCCATTGAATATGAGCGCGACGCCTCTGTCGCCGATTGGTATCACAAGGGAACCGGTGTTGCCTCTGATGGAGGCCCCGGTCATTACGGTGAATATGACTACGAGCATATGGGCTATATCCGCGATGACCTGCTAAGCTACAATTATACCGAAGTCGATGAGATTTACGACCCCGGGGCGACATCGTCGCAAGTATCAACGGCCGTTAATGCCGGACGCAGTGTTATCAATTATGTCGGGCACGGCGGAACCACTTCCTGGACGACAACAGGTTTTAATAATACCAACGTCAACAGCCTGATAAATGATAACACACTACCGTTTATTATCAGTGTTGCCTGTGTCAACGGTAATTTCAACGGTTATACCTGCTTCGGTGAAGCCTGGCTTCGCGCTACCCATAACGGCGAACCATCCGGCGCCATCGGCGCTTACATGTCGTCAATTAACCAGGACTGGAACCCGCCGATGTATGCCCAGGATGAAATCACCGATCTGCTGATTGTGGAGGCGAAAACAACCTATGGCGCGCTGTGCTATAATGGTTCCTGCTATATGATCGAGGTTGAAGGGTACAATGGTATCCGCATGTTCAATACCTGGCATATTTTCGGTGATCCTTCACTGGTGGTACGCACCGATAGTCCGACCCCGATGACTGTCAATCATGCCGGGGCGGTATTTTTTGTCGCCGAACAATATGAAGTCGAAGTGCCCGGTATTGAGGGGGCGCTTTGTGCCCTGTATTTTGATGGTGTTCTTTATGGTTCAGCTTATACCGGCGCCGACGGTATGGCAGTCATCCCGATCAGCGACATGCTCCCTATCGGCGAAGAAGTTCTCCTGACCGTGACCTCATATAACAGGGAAACCTATGTCGGCACGGTTCAGACCACGTCGGATCTGGCTATTATTCATAATAACCCGATGACTGACACCAAAGATATTGTCAACGACTACGAAGTAAACTGTACAATTTATACATCAGCCCCGCTGATTGCCGATTCACTGTTGTTATGGTATCATGTTAATTCTGTCTGGGTCGCTGATACGCTCGAAGCCACCGGCGGCGAGGGTGAGTATCGCGGTATTATCCCGGTTCAGCTTCCCGGAACGGACATTGACTATTATTTCTATGCCGCCAATGAGGGCGCCTATATTGACTCCACCGAAATATTCTCGTTCAGGGTTATTGATTACGGCATTTTGCTTGACCCTGACTATGTATCATTAACGGCGCCGGTCGACGATACGGTGTGGTACAATATGACGGTAACCAACGATGGCGTTCTTGAGGATTCCTATAACCTGACGATTAGTAATAATCTCTGGCCGACGGCTATCTACGACGAAACCGGCGCCTATGAGATTTCGGCCAGTGATCTTCTGATAAAAGACGCGGCTTTCGATTTCAAGGTACGAGTTATAGTACCGTCGAGCTGGGAAGATGAATATGATTCTGTGATTGTAACGGCGACATCGGCTGGCGACAACGCCTTCAGCGCTTCGTCGGGCTTGAAAACCGTTTCGGCCGGTCAGCCCTGGCCGATTCCGTTTACCGACCTGTTCCCGCTGACCAGTTTTGACATGACCAAATGGGAGTCGGTTTCAACCGCCGAAATTAATAGTGACGCCTATGCGGAACCGTCGCCTCCTTACAGTCTGAATCTCGATGGTTCTACCGGGGGTGGAGAGGATGTTGTCACCGAAAATATCAATCTGCGCGGCGAAACCAATGTTATCATTCGCTATTCATACCAGCGCACCGGCAGTGGTGATTCTCCCGAAGCCGGAGATGATCTTTCGGTTGAGTATATCGATTCTATGGGAGTCTGGCATCTCTTGAATCAACATCTCGGTTCCGGCGACGATATGACAGAGTTTGAGGAAGTGGTGCTTTTGTTGCCGCCCGACGCCCATCATTCCAGCTTCCGTCTCAGAATTTCCAACCTGGCTTCGTCAGGCCCGTATGATGACTGGTTTATTGACGATCTTTATATTGGTCATCCTCCGGATTATGAAATCGATGTTTCACCGACGATTCAGTCTCAGTACGGCCCGGCCGGTGATGCTGTCAATTATATGCTGACCATTTATAATTCCGGGCGGCTGGATGATACCTATGACCTGACCTCTTCCAGTCTCTGGGATGTTGAATTTTTCGATGAAGGCGGAATCACTCCGATTTCATCAACGGGGTCAGTCATATCCGGCGATTCGGTAAAAGTAACCGTGGCTGTGACCATTCCGGGTGGTGCGGTCATGAATGAATCGGATGAAGCGACCATAACAGTTATCTCCCGGGGTGATCCCGGAATAACGGCACAGTCTCTTTTAACTACCATTTCGGCCGGGTCTCCGGGCGGATTCCCATGGTCGGAACCGTTTCCCGGGGACACTCTTATTACTTTGCGCTGGATTCTGAATATTGGCGGCGAGGTTTCCGATGCCGGTATCGGCGAGCCGTCGGAGCCGTATTCACTCAGGCTGGATGGCGGCAATGATACCGTAATTACTCAGCCGATTGATTTGTCATCGGTGGGTGGCGCCGTGCTGATATATTATTGCCAACAGGGTGGCGGCGGTGAAGATCCTGATAACGGCGATGATCTGATTGTCGAGTTTAAGGACAAATACGGCGAATGGATCACGGTTCAGACACATTTGGGAAGTGATCCGTCAATGTCGACCTTTGAACAGGTTATGTTCGGTCTCGGCGTCGAAGCTATGTATAGCGGCTTTCAGGTACGCTTTATCTCACTTGGCTCCGGAAGCGGTATGGATGACTGGTTTGTTGATGATATTTCAATTGATTACGCCCCGGCTATTTCGGTGACACCGGAGTCGATGTACCACTGGGTGATGGTTGGCGATTCAGTTGCCGATGTGCTGTATATTGAGAATACCGGCCTGGGAACACTGCACTATGATATCAGTTATGTGCCGGTGCTGAACAAAGACAACCGTTTCTTCGAGCTTGAAAGCGCGGGGATGGTTGAGCCGGCCGCAAGGGAATATCCTGATGGCCATGAGAATTTTAATGGTATTAAAGGTACCGATGATCCCCGGGTCGGATTCCCGGTGGAGCGCGATGCCGGCGGTCCGGATAATTTCGGGTATTACTGGATAGACTCCGATGATCCCGGCGGTCCGGTCTTCAACTGGCTGGATATTTCTTCAACCGGCCTGAACATCAACGACAGTCTTGAAGATGATAATTACTGCGGCCCAATGGCCTTGGGCTTCGATTTCACTTTCTACGGAGAAACATATTCCGAAATTTATATTGGCTCCAACGGTATTATCGCGTTCGATTCCACCGGTCTGTCGTCGCGCCGGAAAAAATCAATTCCCAACGATACCGTGCCCAATGGTTATATCGCGTGGCTCTGGGATGATCTCGATCCTGAAAATGCCAACAATACCGCCGATGTGGTCTATTTCGACACCACCGGCGGTCGATGCGTGATTATGTTTACCGATTATCCCGAGTATTCCGGGGCGGTCGGTGACGTGATTACCGCCGAGGTTATTCTGGATCGCGACGGCACTATAACCATCCAATATCTTAGCATTGCCACCGGGTTTGATATCGGTTCGTGCACCATAGGAATCGAAAGCCCGGCCGGTGATGATGGTCTCGAAGTGGCCTACCTGACCGAATATGCCCATGATAATCTGGCGGTTCAGTTTACCTGTCCGTATCAGTGGTTGTCTTTGAGCAAAAATTCGGGGGTGCTGGCGCCTGATAAGGCGGATACAATTGACTGCTGGCTCAAATCTGAAGGGATGGACAAGGGATTATTTACGACAGACATTATTATTGCCTCCAATGATCCCGATCCGGCCGACAACCCCTGGATCCTGACTGTACAGCTTGACGTGCTGAATGAACCGCCGTTTACCTGTGGTGATGCCAGCGGCGATGGTGAAATCAATCTGGCTGATATCCTGTACTTGATTGCTCATGTTTACGGCGATCCGGCCGGACCGGCACCTGATCCATACGATTCCGGCGATGTCAACTCCGACGGTGAGTTGAATCTGGCAGACATATTGTATTTAATAGCATATATCTACAACGATCCACCGGGTCCGGAACCTGATTGTCCATAAACGGATAACGAATAAATAATAAGACGGGACGGCCTGATTGCTGTCCCGTTTCCTTTACAGGTATAATTGCTCCAATGACGATTAATATTGAGTTGACAGAGATAAATTGAGACTGTTAATTGTTTTATATCGTAATATGTTGCAGGTCAATATCTAAACAGGGGATTTTCTATGCCGGGACCCGCTGCCAGACAGGGTGATATAACCGCTCATGGCGGTACAATAACCGTCGGATGCCCGACCGTCTTAATCGGCGGCATGGCGGCGGCTAGAGTCGGGGATATGCATGTTTGCCCGATGGTCTGTCCCGCACCCCCGGCCATACCGCATGTGGGAGGCCCTATAACCATGGGTGTCCAGACAGTTCTAATCGGCGGCACGCCGGCGGCGACAATCGGAAGTATGTGTACCTGCACCGGTCCGCCCGATTCCGTAATAATGGGTTGTAATACCGTTCTTATCGGCACCGGCGGCGGCGGTGGAGGCGGCGCAGGAGGTGCCGGTTCGGCCAAGCAGGCCGCCAGCCAGGCTGAAGGGGGCGAGAGCCCCAAAAGTCATTATCTCGATGTCAAATTTGTAGATAAGGGCGGCAAACCAATTACCGGTGTTGGTTATACCGTAGAGGGGCCGGATAGCAAAGTTGGAAAAGGGAATCTTGCCGGACAGATAAAAAAGGGAGGCGTGGAAGAGGGTGATTACAAAATTACCATCAAGGCCATAACCGAGGCCAAATGGTCGGCCGAATCGGCCAAAGTCGGGGATAAGGTCAAGCTGACAGCTAAAACGTCCGGTGTTGAATTGGGGGCAGAGGCGGTCTTTCAGATTTTTATCAAGGACCGCAATTTCGCCGACCGGGGGCTGACATCCCTGAAATCAAAGGTCGACGGCGATAAAATCGAAGTCGAATGGGAATTTCAGATCGACGAAAACCTGCTCGAAATACATGATGAAAAGGAAAAAGGCGGGGGCTATTCCAACCCCTCGTTTTACTTCGTGGTCTCCGCCGACGGACAGTCCCTGCGTTCCGGCCTGCTGAAATATAATGACGTGGTCGAAATTACATTGAAGGATAAAGATGGTAATCCGATCGGTGGTGCCAAATACAAAATGCGCCTGCCGAATGGTGAGATAAAAGAAGGCACTCTTGATTCAAATGGCCAGGCCAAGGTGGAGAATGTACCACCGGGAAGAGTCAGAGTATCGTATGAGCCAAAGAAAAACCAGTAACCTTACTTGCTTAAGGATGAGCAATGGGCTCAGGTGATTCCGCCTCTGAACCTCTGTCCGGTGTTCATGATTCGCCGGCTGTAACAACCGGTGTGCCGACCGAACATACCCTCGAACCGATAGAAATCGAGGTTATCGAGATCGAGGGCGGGATGTTCTATGAAACCAGCGCCGTGGCCATGCCGGTTCACTGTGAAGGCGAAATCGAACATAATCATCCCGATTCCGGAGGAGATGCCGCCGATGATAGCCCAGAAGATGCTGCTGAAGATGAAGCTGAAGATGATACCGACGATGAAGCAGAGGGCGGCGGAGATGATGATGATGAAACAACTTTCCTGACCCTGTATGAATCGCTGGCCCTTGTTTTTCGCCAGCTTCAGATTGACTCCCGTAAAAAAGTATTGATTGCCGGGCACAGCGAGCCGGCCGATCCGCCATCGCGCGGTTTCGAGCTGTCAGAGAAAAGAGCCAAAAGCATATTGTACCTGCTTACCGGCGAAGGTGCTCCCTGGATTGAATTGGTTACTCAGAATCACCTGATAATCGACTATCAGCAGATACTGAAATATTTCGACAACAGTCGGGGTTGGAATTGCAATCCGCGCAATATAGATAACGGCTGGACTGACCGAACCGCCCGGGCGGTCAGAAGGTTTTTCTCACGTTATAATCGGCGGTTTGCCCGAAGACGCGGCCTGGATCAGCTTCCCGATGATTTATATGATACGGTCGCCAACGATCCCGATAAGCGCTGGCCGGAGGAGGCCTGGGCGGCAGTATTCAACCTGTACCAGGATGAACTCCGGCGGGTACTGGAAGTCACCCCGACCCAGATGGATACTATGCGCAGTACGCTTCTGGAATTCATTGCCGAAACCACCAGGTATGTACGGTGCGGCGAGTCGTTTCCGATCAATAGTGAATTCTCTGAGAACTATCGCTCTGAAGATAACCATCGGGTTGAAATACTCTTTTTCGACCCCGATGAAATTCCAGAGATGAATTGCCCCGACAGCACCGGCGAAGCGCATACCGAAGAGGTCTGTCCGCTCTGGTGTTCAGGCAACTTCACGCTGTCTTTTGTAGATCCGGCCGATTTGGAAATTATCCCGTATCATCTGAAAATCACTTATTTCAACAGGATTAAGAACGAACTGTTGCCGGTTCCTGAGGGACTGGGGATTACAGCCCTGGCCAACCGGCGCAACGATCTCAATGTTCGTCTGGACTACCGTGACGGTGTCTATATTGTCAAAGTTCCGGAGGGCCGAAGACGGCATATTGATTTCGTTTTCGAGACGACCAATCGCTGGATTTACACCGAAAACGCCGATACCGATCCGCAAATTGTTGAGCGTACTCAAGTGCAAATAAACGCTCTCACTCCTTTGGAACGCCAGAAATACTACGATCTTCCGGGCAAATGGTCATCCCGGAATTACTGGACCCGGTACCAGAATGAAGGCAGCGAGCAGGGGAACAGGTTTCAGACCGTTATCAATAATCGCCTGCATCTGAAACCATACGGCAGTGAAGTGACTAAAATCGAGGAACCCCTGACCTTCTCACTCGATGATATTGTCATTGTCGGCGCCAACCGAAGTCAGAATATTCGTGATAAAAATCAGAACGGGGCCAATCGTAATCTCGGCGCCAATTCCCGCTATACGCTATTCCATATTGATTATGATACCATGGAAACGGTCGGTACTGAAAGCAAGAACCTGCGACGGATGAAAATATATAACCCGGATACAAATGAGCCGATCTTTACTGACGGGGCGCTGACGACAAATCTCATCCATGATGTGCCTGGTCATGCCCGGATGATCTCTTTCTGCAATGGCTTCTATGATATTTACGACAAGCGTTCGTCCGATAGAGATAGGAGCTTCAACCGCCGCAGACATGTCCTCGGCGCGCGGCTGGCCCTTCTGGAGGATGAGTCTGTTCATGCCCAAAAAGCCATCACCGCTCAGACGGCTTCGGATGTCACCAATGTTTATGCACATCCCAGCACCGGTAATTTTGAGTTGCATTACTTTCACAATTGCGCCGAGCTTGACGACAAGATGTTGTCATATCTTCTAATTTACTGGTCAACCCGGTTCACCCAAACAGCGCTAAATGAGTCGGGTGTTACAACTGCCGCCGGTTCTGATGCCGATGTCACCAATCATCGGCAGCACGGTATGGTCAACGCCATGAACCGGCTTAATAAGGATTACCTGATTGAAAAGGATGTCGCCGCATCTGATTCGGATATATATATCAGGCCGTTTCATTTCATGGAAGCCAAAAATGATACCCGCGGCGGACGGCACAAGGCGGCCACCAATATCATCGCCAATACAAATTCGGCCGGAGGCGATCCGGGCGCATGGATGTCATATACCAGCGCCCAACTGCGGGCCCGGGATTATCAGGGTGATCCTGCCTATTTCGGTCCCGCCGATCCGATAAATTCAATACAGGATACCGACGGAGCAACATACGAAGTACAAACCAATTCACATGAGATGGGTCATGCCACCGGCAACTGGGATGAGTATTTGTACAGTCTGCAGACAACCGAACCGAATCCGTCGGGGTCGGGAAACATTACCTTTGTCTGGCAAAGGCTGCCGCGATACAATCAGCCTTTTACTGCCGAGGGCGGGCCGTATTCCTGCGATGAACTTTCACGGATGTACCATAACCGCACGCCCCGTCTGCGCAATTTCTGGAGGTTTGTCAACTGGCTTCATGATGCCGCCGGGACCGATGGCAACCTGAACTCGTTTTTCGCCGATGCCCGGTTTAAAATCATATTCAACGGCAGCAATATCAGCCATATTCATAATTTCAAGCTTACAGATGCACAAAAAAATGTACAAACACCCGCCATCGAGGGACGTAACCATGCTCTCGCTACCGATATCGAGCATGATATGCTTATATATAAACTGGGTGATGACGAGCTTTCGCACCTGCTTCATTCCGGCCAGAAATTCAAAGGGATTCTTGTGATTAAGACCAAACTGGCTTTTACATTTACCAACGGAAGCACCACCGATGTCTGGACCCTTGACTCCAAACGCGAATGGGTCCAGGGACTCAACGATGCCTGGAAAACAATGCTCAACAAGAAATTCCGGATTGCCACGGGCAACAGCGATGATTACAGCACCTATGATAATCTATATGTTCATTTCGTGCCGCATTTTGTGACATACTCCGGGACGGCTCCAACCGACTCGCATTTCAATATTGACGTCACTTTCACTCTGGGTTCCGGTTTCACCACCAGCGGAAACGATATTGACAGCGACTGGGGTACATCGACCAGCGCCAGAAGCGCTCAGTGGGAAAAAATAATAAGATACTGTTTCGGTAAAACAACCGGTTCAGGTAATCTGGCCAAGACCGACCTGACCGGTATAAAAGACTGGGTACAATCAGAACAGGGAGATAGTACTCATACATATGTGATTCATGATTTGTAGAATATGCGGATATGTAACAAGATAAATAATGGGTGATTTATATACACATTATTATGCCAATTCCCGGCACAGCGGATATGTCGAGGCACCATCGAGCGCTTTCGGTAATTCGGCCTGGTCGCGGCGTATTGACGATAATGACCCTCCCAATTTCAGGGCGCGCCTGCTATTGACATGCGGTGAAACAGTCATTGTCGAAGGGTATGGCGCAATAGCGGCTTTTGACGGAAAGGGGCAGAGACTTTGGAAACGGTCTAAATGGCCGGGAACTCAGGTGGTCCTGATTAATGATCGAGTGTATTATACATCGGAAAAACAGGTTAACCGTTTTGAATCGATTGATCTGAAAAACGATATCCGTCAACAGGATCGGCATATCCCCGGGGTCGGTTCTCAGGATTATCTGGTCCTGTTTGAACCGTCAAAAGAGGGTCTTGTTGCTCAGGTGCAGTTTACAAACGAATCTGATGAAGTAACCTGCGAGATGATGGTGTACCAGGATACCGAGAAGAATCTCGGGTTCGACTGGTCGATGGGCTTTCCCGGGATAGTCAGCCCGCTGATACCGCTGGTATGCACCGATACACGGCGGCTGGTAACCTCAATCCCCGGTGAAACGCTGGTGTTTGATCTGGACGCCGAACGGAACAATCCCGGCCCGCGGGAACGATTTCCATTTCCACTGGGAGACCATACCTGCTGGGTAAGCTGCGGTCCCGACGGTGTCCTGTACTGGACAGGTAGTGATAGTGAGGGTCTGAAAATCGTAGCCACGGCCGCAAACGGTAAAATCGAATGGCGGTGGTGCTCCGGTGATGAATTTAATCTTACCCTGGCGAGGTCAAATCCGGTGGCGCCGCCGATTGTTACCCCGGAGAGAGTTTATATTCTGACACCGCGAAACATTATCGCATTGCAGAAAGATATCATGCTGTGGAATTTTGAATCAGTCAGGGGTGAATTTTATGCCTGCACCGCTTTATCCGATGACACAATTCTGGTTACCACCCGGGATACAATTTATAGATTGAATGGATTGGGTGAGATAATGTTCGACCTGGTCTTCGATGAGCCGATTGTCACGCCGCCGGTGATCGATTCCGCCGGAAGGGTGTATGTGGCCGGCCGGGAGACACTCCATGCGATTGTATGAGTCATGTATGACAAAAATATTCGGGTTGTTGTTTATCCTGATTTTAGGAGGGGGGCATATGTCCTGTTCACAGACTGATACGTTACCGGAAAAACTGATTTTCGACTATAATGGCGTGTCGCTGTTCAAAGACGGTGATTATATCTCACTTACCGTTCTGGCCGTCAGTCCCAATGCTCAAAGAGAAGTCGAAAACCTTGACCTTACTCCCGGCAACGTTTTTATCAGCCGGAGTGATTTTGAAAAAATCTGGGAGGATATGAAAAGTGTCAAATGGAGCGGCTATTCCGAGCCGAATAAGAAAATTATTGAGAAGGCTCCTCCGGATATAAACAGTATCGCCCGTCTGCACCTGGTTATTGATGATAAGTCTATTATCGACTGGTCGAGAGAATCATCCGTATTCAGAAAAAAGGCCGCGGCTCCTCTGGAGAAAATTGCCGTCGCCATAAATAAAATAACTGAGCAGAGGCTGGCTGACCCGATCATACCGGACAGGTATTCGCTGGTTCTTGTACGGTCCGATGATAAAATGTCCATAAATATTGAACTTACCAAAGAAGGCGATAATATATTTCTGGAAGACAAGGAATCGGGAGATAGAAATCCGAACAGCCTCCGGAAATTCACCCGCTTTTTCGGTGAAATACAGCGCTTGAAAATGATGTGCCGGGAATACGGTCAGATGATGCCGGTGGGTGATGATAAATCCGGTCTGGCACATTACCGTGTGCTGGCAACCGTCGAAGGGCACACCGTCGCCGATATTGAACGGTACGGCGAAATCAAAGATATGGAACTTTTTGATAAATTATGTGAGGAAATTGCCGGTCTGCCGAAATAGGCAGGATGGATTGTGAAAAACAATACCGGAAGGTGTGAATAAAATGAGTACTACCAATAACCAGTTCAGCATCGAACTGCCCGATAGCTGGGAAGACGCTTCGACATACAGTTTCATGGGCCCCGATGAGGGCGGCGTTCAGCACCTGCTGACACTGTCTGTCGATCGGGAAGTGGGTGATGAATACCTTGTCGATTATGCACGGGGGCGGATAGAAGTTCTCATGATAACTTTAAGCGGGCTGGAGATATTAAAAGAAGAAGAACGTACTCTTGAAAATGGTACGCCGATATATTTTATGGCATGCCGCTGGATACCGACCGACGGCCAGGTGCTGTACCAGAAATATTATTACATGATAATTGACGGAACCGCCTATACTTTTACGGGAACATTTTCCAAGCAGACTTTAAAAACAATTGCGCGCGAAGTGGAGAAGATGATTAACAGTTTCAAGCCGCAATCGGCTGTACCATCGGATGAGTGAGTGCAATGAGCCTTGAGTTTTCAAAAGGGACCGACACCGAGCATGAAATAAAGCTCGATTCCACACTGATCAGCGCCGTCTGGCGGCCGGGCAAGGCAATCGGCGGCCAGGAGATGCCGTTTGAGGTCCGTACCTCCTTTGTCGGGGTCGGGGCTAAGGTAAATGTTAAGGGGAAAAGCGAAAACGGCAAGAGCCTCGGGAAAGCCAATGGCAAAATGCGCAACAATGTCTTTGTCGGTGCTCTGAAGATTCCCGAGGATATAGAACCGGGCGATTATGTATATTTCGAGGTCGAACTGCCGGATAATGATCTTTCCGGCGAATCCGATCATATCCCGGCCTGGCCTTTAGTAAAAGTTACTAATATGAAATGGAGCGCCAAAGAAGCCCGGCGGGGAGACTGTCTCAAGCTCACGGC
>DAOWOO010000022.1 GCA_030642025.1 Candidatus Zixiibacteriota bacterium
CCAGGGTTTGTATTTCAAATTCGAAGGAATGTTTCTCGATGCGGAAAATGCCTTCGACACTGTGCTGGGCAATCACCCCAGTTTTCTGCCCGGCCTCATTGAAGGTGCTCGGCTGGCGCTGGACATGAAAAACCCGGCCAAGGCTTACCGGCGGGCCGAGAAGGCCTACCGGGTGAACAAGGAAAACGCCGATGTCATGACGGTCTATGTCGATGCTCTCAGTGCTCTCGGTGATCATGAAAAGACTCTGGCGGCGTTGACCGAGGCGCTCAACCGTTTTCCCGACAACCCCGGCCTGCTGCTGGCCGGAGCCAGGTATTATCTTCTGTCGGGCGATTTTGAATCAGCCCGAACAACCTGCATGACAATCATGGAGAACGCCAAACCGGGGCCGGCCGATATAAAACAGATCGGCGATATCTTTGCCCGGCTCGGCCAGCCTGACTCGGCCGCCGCTTACTATAATATGGTGCTGGAGCGGGGCCGTGATGATTTTTATCTGAAAGCCGACGTGGCCGATGCTTACACCAATATCGGGTATTTTAACAAAGCTCGGATTTTGATTGGAAAATTAAAAAAAGTTACTCTAAATTCTTATCGAATATATCTGTCGGAGAAGAATCTGTATGTAAGACGCGGCGAGTTGCATAATGCAAATCTGGCTTGTTTTGAGGCGTACTCACTATTTCCCAAGCGTCCCTCGGTTCTGATTGATATTGCCGACATAAGGTTCAAGCTCCATGTCTACAATCAAGCAACCAATTTTTACCAGCAGGCCATCAGGCGTGAGGAATACGATGGCTATTCCATGCTCAAGGTACTGCATCTGGAGATGGACCGCGCCGAAAGACTGTTCGATCTGGGGATTATTGCCGGCGCCTCGGCGCCTATTAAGGATATTCTGGATCAGCCTATGAACGATTATAAAATTATCAGGGTATGCGCTCTGTTTTATGCCCGAATGGCCGAATCGAACAAGGTTAAATCTATACTCAAGAAACTTGATCGGATGACAGGTAGCACTCCCTGGCTGATGCTTCGAACCGCCAATGCTTACCGAAAAATAGATTCATTAAGCCGGGCGCAGGCGTTGTATGATCGGCTTTTAGATATCTACCGTTTCAGTCCCGATCTGATTCTCGATCAGGTGGAACTGTATAAGGCGCGGAACGATCTGCCGGGAGGCCTGGCCTTTCTGGACAGCCTGCATGAGAATATTCAATTGTATCGTCCAATCGCACAGGAAAAATACGATATGATGATGACGCTTAGCAAATACAACGAGGCGTTGTTATTTGCCGGGAAACTGGTTGATCTTGGTCCGTATGCTATTGAAAGATACCGAATGGCTGTCCGCGCCGCCGAAGCTCTGGGCGATGCGAACAAGGTAACGGAGATATACAATGTCTGCGTGGAACGCAATGCCGACGATCCCGACGCCCTGATCTTTGCCGCCGATTATTATCTTAATAGGGATGATTTTGCAAAAGCCGAAGAACTGATTTCCCGAACCTATAAAAGCGATTCTTTATCAATCCCCGCCCGTCTTCTTGCGGCGCGGATTCTGAAAGCGGACGGCAAACAGGACTCGGTAAAAGCTGTCTATGAGTGGATTGTCGGGCAAAACGAATATGTCGGCGAGGCGCTCATCGGTCTGGCCTGGATTGAGATTGATACAGACGGTGATCTGAACCGAGCTGTCAATTTTGCCAATCGCGCTCTCAGGGCCGATAGCCAGGTACCTTTTTACATGTTCACCCGTGCGATGGCGTATTATAAGAAAGGCCGTTTTGATATGGCACGGGTAGGTTTTGAAAATGTCCTGAAGCAGGAACCGGATAATCCTCTTTATAATTTTCACGCCGGTATCAATTATCTTGAAGAGAAAAAGATATCAAAGGCGCGAAAACATCTGAAAAAGGCAATTAAACTGGGACTTCCCGACGATCTGAAAAAAGAGGCAGAGCGTACGCTTTCGGGCATCTGATTTAAAATTACGTACAGAAAAAGGCGACGAGGTATAGAACCCCGCCGCCTTTTTATTTTCAGGCTTTACCGTCTGATTGGAATAATTTTATCTTGTTCATGATCACTGCTTTGACCGCCTCGCGGGCCGGGCCGAGGATTTTCCTGGGATCGAATACTTTTGGATTTCCCGCGAGTACTTCACGAACCGTTGCCACCCAGGTTAGGCGCAGGTCGGTGTCGATGTTGATTTTGTTGATACCCAGCTCAATCGCCTTTTTATAGGCCTCATCCGGTACACCTTTGGCGCCCGGAAGTTTTGCCCCGAACTTCTCGGCCTTGGCGACTACCGCAGGATCAACGCCGCTGGCGCCGTGAAGAACCAGCGGGATACCGACTCTTTTCTTAATCTCCTCAATCCGGTTAAAGGCCAGTTTGGCCTCGCCTTTAAATTTATAGGCACCATGACTGGTGCCGACAGCCACCGCCAAGGCGTCAACCTTTGTTTTTTCGACAAACTCGACCGCCTGATCCGGGTCGGTCAGGCAGGCGTCGCGCTTAGAAACACTGACATCATCCTCGATTCCGCCCAGCCGTCCGAGTTCGGCCTCGACGGCAATATTTTTCGGATGCGCCATTTTGACCACTTCCTGCGTGATTCGTATATTCTCCTCGAAATCCTCATGCGAGGCATCAATCATCACCGAGGTAAATCCGGCGTTGATGCACTTTTCGGCGTCCTCGATAGTGGCACCGTGGTCAAGATGAAGCGCCACCGGTACCGATACTTTCTTCGCTCCGGTTTTGACCAGATCGATTAAATAATCAAAACCGCCGTATTTCAAAGCTGAGGTTGACGCGGCCAGGATGATCGGCGATTTGAGTTCATCGGCGGCTTCCAGCGCCGACTGCACAAACTCCATATTGTTGATATTGAAATGACCGATGGCATAATGCTTTTCATTGGCCGGTTTGTACATATCAATCAGTGAAACTAATGGCATATTAGCCCCTTTCTATTGTTTGATTTGACATTTTCCATATCGACAGCAGAGCATCCATAATTCAGTTATACGCTTATAATAGATTGTAAAGTGAGAGAAGTGTCAAAAGCAACAAAATAATTTGGTATTAAATCCTGGAGCGGATAGGTAATTTATGCAAATTTGTTACGCCGGGGCAGAAATCAGGGCAGTCAGGTCGCCGGAGGCTATGCGCGACGCCGGTTGCCAGGCACGGCGACCCGGCAACACTAACGCATTACTCTGGAGTGCTGACAATATATCAATCGGTATAATCAATCCTGTCACCGAATCGATTTTCAACCTCTTCGATATAAAGAATAAAAGTGAGAAGCTGGTAGATTGACAATAGACCCGGGTTGGAGCCGGGATATCTCTGGACGGCCGGGATATTGAAACAGTGCGCCACCGCTTTTGATTTCAAACCGATATCGATTATCGTCTCGGCCAGGTACTTTTCGAGTTCATGGTCTTTGTCAGTTTCTGCCCGACCGGATGCAAATCGTTTTGCCAGTTTATATGTAAACCTGTTGTCGCGAATTGTTTCTTTCAATCGTCTTTTCCAGAGAAATTTCTTTAATCCCGAGGCTGTGTTCAATGATTCGCTGATTCCATAGACGGGAACTTCAAGCGCACGTTTATCCAATCTTTTCAGGAACTCGATATAAAAGCCGTAGGTAATCATCTCCGGCGGGATAACCTGATTTACATAACTAAAAAGATTCTTCCCCCAGAACGGCGAGATTGTCCAATTGAAAATACGGTGGCGGTTTTCGCCACCAATATCAACCTTACTGTAACTTTCAAAATACAAATGGCGGAGCCGGGCTCTAATATCATTTTCAGGGAAACTTCTGATCTCCTTTTCCAGCGATGAATTGAATGACCGGGGGGGCATTTTCAGCATGGAGCAGGCATCGGCAATATCAACAAAGTGAGTAAAAGCATTGTCCATAATCATACTGGTTATATTTCTGTAGAATTTTTTAGGCTGGTAAATCTGCCGTAAAAACTCACCACCCAGCCCGGTCAAACGGGCAATCCGACCCTTTATACTTTTCTCATGTTCGAGATCATCGCGGTAGCACGATGTAGCTACCCGGCAGTTGACCATAGCGTCGGTGATATAGGTAACATGGCGCATTTCTTCGATATTGTCGCCCGGATGCTTGGCGGAAAAACATATCAGGGTTTTGCCGAATTTCTCGGCCACCTGAGAGGCTATATCGGATTCATCGGCGGAGAACAGTTTATCATGTACGGCCGTAAAATCGACACCAGTTTGACCGAGCGATGCAAAAACGGCGCGGGTGTCAAACCCTCCGCTTAGATCGGTAATCAGGCTGAAACCCTTTTCCCCGGCTGTTTTTATTCGGTCCGCGATTGATTTTTTGAAAAGCTTCAGACTTTCCTCAATATAATCCTCGCGGTTTTTGGCATCATGCTGACAGGTAAAGTCAACCGGTAATAAAGAGGCGGTGTTAAAAGTGATACCATCGCCTGACGGTTTAACTTCCAGCATGGAGCCGGGCTTCAGCCGTTTGATATTTTTAAAGATTGTCTTATCGCCGAGATTATACTCCAGAGTCAGAAGTTCACAGAGCGCCGCCCGGTTAAATGTTATTGACGGAATAAAATGCAGAATGAACTTCAACTCTCGCGATAAGCAAAATCGACTGGAATCATAGAAATAAAAGGTCGGCAATCTTCCCCAGCGATCGTTAAAAACCAGGATGCGGCCGTTTTTCTTCAGAAGAATGACCGCCAGGAAATCACCGTCAGAGGAATCGATAAAATCTGCCGTTTGAGTTTTGATATTAAGGTTGTCAAGCATCCGCACGGCGATATTTTGAAGCGATGATTCAATCTCATGGTCGCTTTTATTATATATCATCCCCTCAAGGGCAATCAGAGAATGTCTATTTTCAAACCGTTTCACCGGGTAACTGTCATACCCTGAAAAGGCCAGCGATAGATGTTTGTCGGAATAAAATTCCTGAACGGTGTAACCGTCACGGATGACCAGATCCCGATAGGCGGCTTCTCTGGTTTTAGTGGACAACCTGTCACCATATAATAAACTTAGACCGGGCATATTGGTTTGTCTACTTCCTTTTACCAAACACTATAAAACTCCTAACAACTCAGGATTAAATGTAATGTAAGAAAACAATACCGGAAACAAAAGACAGTCTGACATATGAAAAACCCGCTGGTGCAAATAATAAAGAGGCGGGCTCTCTGTCCCCTCTTAGAGAGCCCGCCGTGCCTCGAGAAAATAAAGCTGGCAACCCAAGGAACTAATGTCAACTCAACAGCCCTACCACCTGAACTGATGAATTGGTTTGCCAATCTGACCATTTTTATAGCAATCATAATGCCAACATTAACAAGGCGGCCAGCCATGACTTTGTATCTTAATATATTACAATAGGTTACACGGCATCAGATTGGCTGTGCCCTGCAAATGAAGGTTTTATGATTCGTAGATTATTACGAATCATGTCTCGCAGAAAAACATAAGTAATTGTACCACAATATATTAAATCTTGCGGGCAGACAGGCGGAGAATCGTATTATCAAACGAACTAGCCGTATAAATTTGGGAATTTACCAGGGAACGTAAGCAGCAGATAAGGTAACGGCGGCAGGCCGACATTATTGCCGGCCCCGCCAATATATATAAGGCAAGAGACTAAGCCCTAATTGTCTCGGAGCGTCTGGCGCCGGTGGAAACAAGGCATAGCCCTACTTCGAGATCATCCGTAATGAATTTCAGGTATTTTTTGGCATTGTCAGGTAGAGCGTCAAAGCTGTCGATTCCGGTGGTCGGTGTCATCCAGCCGTCGAATTCAGTATAAACCGGTTTAACATCCCATAACTTCAAGGGGTCGTACGGCATTTCGGCCAGTTCCGTATCGCCCAGACGATAGGCGGTACATATCTTGATTTTGTCGAAATTATCGAGCACATCAAGTTTGGTTACGGCAATTTTATCGACTCCGTTAATCCGGCAGGCATGTCTCAAAGCCACCAGGTCGAGCCATCCGGTTCGCCGGGGTCGGCCTGTGGTTGCCCCGAATTCGCCGCCTGTTTCCCGAAGCTTTTCGCCCGCTTTATCTACCAATTCTGTCGGGAATGGTCCCGAACCGACCCTTGTCGTATATGCCTTGACAATCCCGATAACCTCATCAATCATCTTCGGCCCCACTCCCAGACCGGTCAGAGCCCCTCCGACTGTGGTATTCGATGATGTTGTAAACGGGTATGTGCCGAGATCAACATCAAGAAGCGCCCCCTGGGCGCCCTCAAAGAGAATCGTCCTTCCCTCTTTATAATGCTGATTCAGTTCCAGTGAGACATTGACCATCATCGGCCTGAAGATTGGGGCCAGTTCCAGAAGATCTTTGTATATTTTATCGATATTGGCTCGATCATCGTCGCACCCGGCAAAGTATTCGTGCTTGATACGGCGGTTTATATCCAGTTTTTCCTTTAATTTGTCGGGAGAAAAAAGGTCGGCCAAGCGAATTCCAGTTCGCCCGATTTTATCTTTATAGGCCGGACCGATTCCCCGCAGGGTCGTTCCGATTCCCTTACTGCCTCGCTTTTTTTCCTCAATCGAATCGATCAGCTTATGGTACGGCATCACCAGGTTAGCCGCCGATGATATAAATATCCGTCCCCCGGTATCGACCTTCTGCTCATTTAGTAACTTCAATTCCTCCAGGAAACCGAACGGATCAAGCACCACCCCGTTGCCGATATAGCAAATTTTTCCCGGATGAGTAATGCCCGACGGGATCAGGTGGAGTATATATTTTTTTCCGCCGGTCAGAACGGTATGTCCGGCGTTGGCGCCGCCTTGGAAACGAGCGATAATATCAACCTTTTCGGCCAGGAGATCGACAACCTTGCCCTTGCCCTCATCGCCCCATTGACATCCGACTACAATCTGATTTTTGCCCATAACTCTATATATTTAGATGTTTGATTTTCAACTTCTCACTGTTATTTCAATCCATTTAATCAGTTCTTTTCTGCCGACTCCGGAAAGACTGGAAAAAGGGATTATCTCGGATTGAACGAGTTCTTTTATCCTGTTGATTGATGCCGACAGCTTATTTTTGCTTAGTTTATCCGCCTTAGTCAGAACGGTGACATAATTTACATTATTCTGTTTCATCCAGTCAATCATCATCTGATCGTTTTCATTCGGGTCCCGGCGGCAATCCAGCAGGAAGATCAGACCTTTCAGAAGGGAATTCTGCCTGAAGTACCCGTCAACCAGCAGACCCCATTTCTTTCTGGCCTCGAGACCCGACTTCACATAGCCGTAGCCGGGCAAATCTACAAAGAAATAGCAATCATCCACAAGGAAAAAGTCGATCCGACGAGTTCGGCCGGGCGTTTTCGAGGTTTTCGCCAGTTTTTTGCGACCGGCCAGTTTATTCAGCAGAGTTGATTTGCCAACATTGGATCGACCGGCAAAAGCCACTTGAGGCCGTTTATCATATCTGATTTTCCGGGCATCGTTGTAGGACTCAAAAAAAACAACATTTTTAGGCATCTGAATCTCGGCCTCTCCAAAAAAGCCGGGTTAGTATAAAGACCGCGCTGACAAAAGAAAAGCTTTATTTTTTCTTTTTCCCTGTTTTTGACGACTGTTTTGTCTTTGTGGTATTGTCATTAAAGACGATTTTGATCCCTTCATCGGCTTTTTTTATCGGGATAAGTTTAAGTCCGTCCAGAAGTTCTTTGGGCAATTCCGGGATGTCTTTTTTGTTTTTAAATGGAATAATAATTTCGGATATGCCGCTTCGTTTGGCCGCCAGGAATTTCTCATTAAGCCCGCCGACAGCCAAAACATCACCGGTCAGCGTCACCTCGCCGGTAAGAGCCAGTCCGGAACGGATTGCCTTTCCGGTCAAAGCCGACAAAATCGCCACCAGGATAGTTACCCCGGCTGAGGGACCATCCTTGGGCACGGCTCCTTCGGGAGCATGAATATGAATTTCCCGATTCTTGAAAAAATTCGGGTCCAAACCCAGTTTCTCCGCCCGGCTTCGTATGTATGACAACGCGGTCGAGGCTGACTCCTGCATCACCTCACCAAGTTTGCCAGTCAGGGTCAGTTTCGATTCACCCGGCATCAGAGAAACTTCAATCGGCAAGACCTCGCCGCCCGATTCGGTCCAGGCCAGGCCGACCGCATATCCCGGTTCCGGGCTGGTTTTAATATCAGTCGAAATATATTCCGGTGCTCCAAGCAACTTTGTAACTGTTTTGGGGCAGAATTTGAACTTTTTCTTTCGTGAACCCTCGGCCAGTTGCTGAGCCACTTTGCGCAGTATGGACGCCAGTTGCCGCTCAATCTCACGGACGCCCGATTCACGAGTGTAATGCCGTATGATTTCAATAAGGGCGTCGTCGGTAAACTCCAGGCCGATTTTTCCCAGACCGAGTTCCTTTTTTAATTTCGGCAGAAGAAAACCGCGGACAATTTTAATCTTTTCGAACTCAAGGTATCCGGGCAGGCGGATAATCTCCATCCTGTCCAGAAGCGCCGGGGGAATGCCGCCCACCGAATTGGCGGTGGTAATAAACAGCACACCTGACAGGTCGAAATCAAGCTCCAGGAAATTATCGGAAAACGTTTTGTTTTGCTCCGGATCGAGCACCTCCAGAAGAGCCGCGGCCGGGTCGCCGCGAAAATCAGTCCCGATTTTATCGACTTCATCGAGAAGAAAAACCGGGTTGGCCGAACCGGCCTTTTTAAGCGACTGGATAATCCGTCCGGGCAGTGAGCCTATATAGGTTCGGCGGTGTCCGCGAATTTCGGCTTCGTCATGAATTCCGCCCAGCGACATCCGGACGAATTTTCTATCCAGAGCACGTGCGATTGACCGTCCCACCGATGTTTTCCCGACTCCCGGCGGCCCGACCAGGCAGAGAATCGACCCGTGCACCTTTTTAGCCAGCCGGAGTACCGCCAGATGTTCCAGAATTCGTTTTTTCGGTTTATCCAGTCCGTAATGATCGCCATCGAGAATTGATTTCACCTCGGCGAAATCGTCTCGATCCTCGGTGTTCTTTTTCCACGGCAGGATCAGTATCCAGTCGATATACCCACGTACGACCGACGCCTCGGCTGAGTACGGATGCATCTTGGCTAATTTGTCGATTTCTTCTTTGCCGCGGCTTTTAACCTCGTCGTCGGCACCCAGCTTCCTGAGCTTTTCGTGCAGGGCTTCTATCTCGCCGCCGATATCATCAGCCTGGCCCAGTTCTTCTTTTATCGCCTTAAGTTGTTGCTGAAGGTAAAACTCGCGCTGGTTCCGGGAAACCGATTCACGGACACTGCCGTCAATCTTTTGCTCCAGTCTCAGTATTTCGAGTTCCTCACGCAACACTTCGGCAAGCTTTAAAAACTGCTCTTTGACCAGTTCCAATTCAAGAATTTTCTGTTTGGTTTCCATCTTTAAGAGCAGATGCGCCGCCACCGTATCGGCCAACCGGTGATGTTCAGCGATAGATGTTACGGAAAAGAGAATCTCTTCGGGAATGCGGTGATTCAACCGAACATAATCGGTAAACAGTTCTATAACAGTACGCGAGAGGGCCTCCGTTTCCCTGTCTTTATTCTCATCGCGGGGGATTACCTTGATCCGGCTGCTGAAGAGTTTGTCATTCCTGTTGATTGTTTTCATCTGTCCCCGGATCAGCCCTTCAACAAGTACTTTGATGGTCCCATTGGGAAGCTTCACCACCTGAAGAATTCGCGCCACCACTCCGGTATGAAAAAGATCCTTGTCGCCGGGCGTTTCAATCTCGGGCGATTTCTGGGCGCAAAGGAACAACTGCTTATCGCGAACCATCGCTTCCTGAAGAGCCGCTATGGTAAACTGCCGCCCGACCAGAAGGGGATATATCATATGGGGAAAAATGACAATATCCCGGAGGGGCGAAACCGGGAGATTGGTTTTTATATCAATTGTTTCTTCGCCAAGTTCGAGTTTCATTTATTCAGTTCTTTTTTAAGTTCATAGTTTACAGCCAGCGCTTAATGTAACCAATTAGCGTCACAAAAGTCGAACTTTTTTTGGCAATGTGAA
>DAOWOO010000240.1 GCA_030642025.1 Candidatus Zixiibacteriota bacterium
ACAGTTTGGATAGGGATCCACAGACCAGTAATAGCTACCCAGCCAGTAAAAATCAAGATACCAGCCTGTGCCACCAGTGGTAAGATCGATATCCGGGCTGATCAGCCACTCATCCTGGCTGCTTGAATAAGTCGCGTCATAGAAACAGGAGGCAGCATAGGAGCCGGCATAATATGAAGCGGCATCAATTTCCCAGGTTTGAACCGTATTGAATTGGGTAAGGGTCCAGTAGGTGGGAGGAACAACGCCGCCCTCAAAACCTTCAGAAAGGAGTTCGGTTTTATCGGGCAGAGTCCTGCCGACGAATTCACGCGGACAATTTTTTAGCTCCGGCGAATATTGAATTGCTTTCGTCAGGGACAACTGTTCCGCCAGTTTCATGTCAATTTCTTCCTGGGTAGGCTCATTATTTACCGGATCAACCGGATCATCGAGCGGGGGTTCCTGGCCGGGTTCGTAATGAACCGGAGCCATCTGCTCTTTAAGATCCCAGTCAGAATAAGGTTCTGGTGTTGTTATCGGTTGAAGGGAATTCGGTGTTGGAAGTTCTTTCTCACCATAAGTCACGGCAAAGCTTAGACAAAGCGAGAAAACCAATAAAGCCAGAACGGTAATTGACCTTCTGTAATTTAACATTTATTCTCTCTCCTTGGTTAGTAAAAGTTAGCTACTCCAAGCTTAACTTGTGGCGGCCCGAAAATATACCATTGATATGCTTTAGGGGCCGAATAGTCTTAATAAGCCAACCACCTCCTCATTACAAATAACCAATTAATGTTTAAGTAACTGTCTAAGTAATTAGTAATTATAGTCATAACAATCTGGTCTTAAGCCAGACACTAATAAAATAGCCAAAAAAGCCAGAATAAATTTACTATTCTTAATAAAACATACTCCCGTACTTCACACGGGACAAATGGTAAAGAAATGTAGCCCAACAGGTAAAACGGGCAGGTGTATCCGTATATAATGCAATCTAAATGTTTTATTATTCTTGTCAAGTCTTATTCTCATTATAACTTACATATTATTTAAAAAGCACTTACGCATTTATCAGTTAGGTCTTTCAAACTCTCGAGACAATATAAATACTCGCCCATGTATACTATTAAATTCACCACAAATCCCTACCGCTCTCCAATATCAGAGTCATTGCTATTTTAATTGCCGAAATCCATATAATCTATTATGTTTAAGCAGATTAGACAGCCAATTATTGATCCGCCGGAGGTATTATGTCATTTGTACAAACGTTTGCCGTTATTGTGATATTTTTGCTTGGCGCCGATCTTGCTGATGCCGAAGAATCCCGCTTGTTGCGTTTCCCGGATATATCGAAAGATAAAATCGCCTTTGTGTATGGCGGAGATATCTTTATTTCTAACCGAAATGGCGGAGGGGCGACCCGCATTACCAGCCATAACGGACTGGAGCTGTTCCCGAAATTATCCCCCGATGGTTCCCATATCGCCTTTACCGGTCAGTATGACGGCGATTTTGCGGTATATTTTACCGCTTCCGACGGTGGTGAACCAAAACGTTTGACCTGGCATCCCGGGATTCAGGGGACCAGTGAACGATTCGGGCCGGAAAACCTGGTTATGGGTTGGCATCCGGATGGAGAAAGAATATTATATCGTTCCCGCAAGGAAAGCAATGACTGGTGGGACGGACGAGTCTATCTCGTTGATACCGCCGGCGGTCTTCCCGAGCCATTACCCATGAAGACAGCCGGGTTTACATCAATTTCGCCTGATGCCGACCGGGTTGCCTATTGTCCGATTTTTCGTGACTTCCGAACATGGAAAAGGTACAAAGGCGGTATGGCCCAGGATGTCTGGATTTTCGATCTCAATACTTTTGAAAATGAAAAGATTACCGACTGGATTGGCACTGATAATATGCCGATGTGGTATGCCGATCGTATATATTTTAATTCTGACCGAACCGGAACATTGAATCTGTTTTGTTACGAGATCGGCACTGGCAAAACCCGTCAGGTTACAAACTTCGATGAATACGATGTCCGATGGCCGAGTATCGGACCGGATGCCATCATATTTGAAAACGCCGGGTATCTTTATATTCTGGAGCTTCCATCGGAAGTACTAAGCCGGCCAAAAATCACGATTTCTCATGACAAACCGCTTATGAGAACTGAATATGTCTCAATTGGAGATAAGATCGCCAATTATGATATTACACCTGACGCAAAACATGCTGTTTTCGAGGCGCGTGGAGAAATCCTGACTGTCCCGTCAAAAGAGGGTAATACCAATAACCTGATTGCTACTTCAGGTTCAAGGGAAAAATATCCAGCCTGTTCTCCCGATGGCCGATCGATCGCTTACATATCCGACGCCACCGGCGAGCAGGAAATATATATAATGAGCAATGACGGTAAGGAAAGACGTCGGCTGACCTTCGATGGGCACTGTTACCGCTATCGAATGTTTTGGTCTCCTGATAGCAAAATGCTTGTCTTTTCCGACAAGGAACTGAATTTATCTGTTATTGATATCAAGACCGGCAAAGCTGTTCAGTTTGATCATACGCCTCGCAATGCGGTCAAGCATTTTTCATGGTCGCCCGACAGTAAGTATATCGCTTACGAGAAAATAGATTCGGCCAATATATCGCTGATTCATATTTATTCACTGGAAGAAGATACTGTATATCAGGCGACCCCCGGGTTTACCAATGACAGGAATCCTGTTTTCAGCCCCGACGGGAAATTTATCTATTTTCTTTCAGAGCGCAATTTCAACCCGATTCTGAGCCGCTATGAGTTCGAGTTCATTAACAACTCAATTACCGATATTTATCTGATTGTCCTTTCCAAACGGGATAAATCGCCATTCGAACCGGGATACTATGATAATGATTCTGATACCAATGACTGTAATAATGATGATAAAGAAAAAGTAATCCCGGAAGTGAAGATTGATTTCGACGGCATCTTTGATCGACAGGTCGCCTTTAATCTTCCGGCCGGGAATTACGGCAGTCTTATGGCTGTGACAGGGGCTGTCTTCTATATATCCAAACCTATGCGCGGCCTGCGGGGAAAAGTCGGCTCGGATAAACAAGTGCTGCGTAAATATGACCTTAAAAAGAAAAAAGACTACCAGTATCTTTCCGGGATAGTTTCCTATCGGTTAAATACATCCGGCGATAAGATGCTGTTAAAGAAAGACAGTGATTTCCATATAATTGATACTGATAGCGAAAAAGCCGATCTCGACGGCAACCGGCTTGATCTTTCAAAAATGAAGATGAAACTTGACCGCCGTGAAGAGTACCATCATATGCTGCATGAAGTCTGGCGGGTAAACCGCGACTTCTTCTACGATGAAGATATGCACGGCGTTGACTGGCCCAAAATGTATGATCGCTATGCCGCCCTACTGCCGTTTGTAGCCCACCGGTACGATCTGACCTATCTTATCGGCGAGATGATCGGCGAATTGTGCTGTTCGCACACTTATGCCGGCGGCGGGGACTTTATCAAACCGATGTCAAGTAAGATCGGTTTACTGGGCGTTGATTTTGAGATTGATCATGATAACGACCGGGTTCGCATAGCCCGAATATTGCACGGTGAAAACTGGGATAAATCGCTTCGTTCGCCGCTCCTGGAACCGGGCGTTGAGGCTTATCGGGGGAATTATCTTCTGGCCATAAACGGGCATGAAATAACCGGCCATATCAATCCATACTCCCTAACTGAAAATACGGTGTGTGATTTTATAACCCTG
>DAOWOO010000277.1 GCA_030642025.1 Candidatus Zixiibacteriota bacterium
ATCAACCCGCAGGACATTATCGGGAGCCGGAGTTATATCCAGGGCGATAAGCTCGTCCGCGTCCTGTGGATATACGGCATACCATGACGAACCCTCAATAATGGGCAGCCAGAACTCCATAAAATCATCGATTTCCCTTTCGATCAGACCATAATCCATAAGCAACTCTCTAAATTCACTTTCCAGATTGCTGCCATCCAAAATCCATCCGTTTTTATTATTTAAGGGTACGGACATTATCGCCTCATAAAACAGATATTCATAACTGCCGTCGATTATCCCCTCAGGCGTCACCCGAACACTCCAGCCGTTATTATATTCCGGCTCGGACTCGGTAATAAAACCTCTCTCATGCAGATCGATTTTCACCTCAATATCCGTCTCATTTTCCGGATACAGATACAGAACGGGAGCATCGACCTGGCATGGATCATAAATCGTCATATCCTTATAATCCATCAAGCCGCTGTTTTCGATTTCCTCACTGAAAGAAACATCGCCATAAACAAAGTTGACCGTACACATCCCCCGGGGAACATTGCCCAGGCCGAATCGTCCCTGCTCATCGGTAATGGCCTGAAAAGTCCGGCCATCGTAGAAAATGATATCGATAACGGTGTTTGCGATATAATAATCAAGAAAATACACCTGCCGCACAATCAGCGTGGCGGCGACGGCATTCGTCGCCTGGGGAATGGAATCCAGATCGACGTCTATCGTCTCCCCCTTGTCGCACAGATATATTTCAGTATAGTAATTGCCTGCCTGAGCATAGATATAGTAATCGGGAGATTCTCCCCCGTATGGATTCTCCTCATAAACATCGATGACAACCTCGCCTTCACTTTCGAGCTCCATCGAATCGATGATATTTCCCCACCCGTTGGAATAGATATAAAGCGTTATATCTTTGGCAACCGCTTCGACGGGGCTTAACAACAACGGATCATCACCGGGTCCGGTCGAATTGGAACAGCCGGAGACAATCAAAAAACATAAAAGCGCCGGGGCTATCAGAAAGATCCTTCCGGGAAGCATACGCTCTCTCCTTTGAAAAAAATCATACTTCTCTTCACATCATGGAAACCTTTTTTCCATAATGCTCTTTGGAACACCGGAGAAAAACTCTAGCCGTTATAGACTGACTACGGCAACTCCCATATTGAGGTTTGCGGAATAATTATCGTATCAATCATCTACAATATTATAAACCTGACCGGTCGGAAATATCCATTTTTTTTGCGGCGACATCTTTTTTTTTCACCCGAATGCATATCCGACAAGCCGAATCAAGTTTGCGCTTGACAAAATGTCAATAATAATTAAAATATAATTAGCAACGCGCTTATCTCATCAGGGAAAAAATATTCGCTACCGGGTCGGGACAGTGTTCTCTTCGCTGATACTGTTATTCAGAAATCGATGAGACCGGCACGAAGACTATCCTTTAACTCCGATGGAAACGGCAAGCAAATCGCCGATAGCGATATAATCATGCTTTGGCCGGAATAACCGGCGGGACCGATGATATTATGAAGTGGATGACATTATTTATCGGAGGTATGAAATGAGAACCTTTGTATTGATGACCAAGCTTGCCCCTCAGGATGGCAGTCTGATCGACGTCAGCGCCAAGCTGAAGGACAGGGCCAAATCCAGCCGGGCCTGGATCCAGCACATTCAGGATGAATGCCCGGGAATCAAATTCAAAGCTCATTATGCTCTTCTGGGTTATTGGGATTTTATGGATATCTACGAGGCTCCCGATGAGCGAACGGCCGCCAAGGTGTCGCTTTTAACCCGTTCTTATGTTTCGGCGCAGGTGGAAAGCTGGCTGGCCATACCCTATGAACAGATTGTGGAAATGACTGAGGAGATTGAAGATTCCAAAAAGGCGCATGAGTCGTAGACAATCGGTCGTTGCCAATAATAATGATTTGTTAAAGCGGCCGGTTTACCGGGATCGGGCCTCCCCCGGGGAAGAGGATGCTCTAATTCACTTTCTTTCCCGATACAGCTGCCCGATCTCGGCCCCCACGATGAATACCATTGAGGTATAATATATCCAGAACGCGATCACTACAACCAACACATAAGCCCCGTAAACCTGCTTCAGCGAAACAACATTGGTAATATAAAGCCCGAAGAAATACTGCGCCAGTTTCCATAGAATTGTCGCGGAGAGCGAGCTTACAATAACCGCCTTAAATGGAAGTTTGGCCTGCGGCACCAGGCAATACATAATAAAGAAGGCGACGAAAATTATTATGAACACGACCGAACCCAGCAGAAAATCCGCCAGAAATCCAAAACCAAACCCCTGCAAATAGCTGGTCTTTTCGGCAAACTGCTCAAAAATTTCAAGCGCCGGCAGAACTGTGGTGGACACCAAAAAGTAGAGCAGGACCAGAATCACCATACCGAAATCCTTGAGCTTGCCGGCCAGACCACGCAGGATTGAACCGTTCAGGTTGACCCTGAAAACCGAGTTCAGGATTGTCCGCATGCTCGAGAAAAGCCGGCTGGAGGCGAACAGAAGCCCCAGTATGCCAATCACACCAGCCAAATTCTTGCCGCCCTTAAGCTCTTCGGCGATCCTCAGCACAAATTGCTTGGCGTAATCAGCCTGATTTTCATAGGGAATGACGCGCAGAATAAGCGAGTCCACCGCCTGGCCGACAGAGGGATTCTCCAAAAGTATGCTGGAAATGGCGAAGATAATCAGCACAAAGGGAATGATGCAGATGAAAATCGAAAAAGTCAGTCCCCCGGCCATCAGAAAATCATGATTGCCATCAACCCGCTTGACAATTCCGCTCAGGTAGTACCAGAGACTATCTTTAAATCTTTTTATCTGTCCTGTCATCGAAATAATATGCCCTTCCATATTACATTTTAATCTAAACAATAATAAAAGTGCATGAGATAGTTTATATTATACCTCTTGGGATGGCAAGCTTTTTCATGGTTTTGATTGTTATAAATGGTGTCACGAAGAAAGACAAAAAGAAACGAGCCGCCACTAAGATGTCATATCAAAGCTGCGGGCGGCTCATATTAAAACTATTGAATTATACGTTGAATATTGAAATTAGCCACCCTAAATAACCCCCAAAAAACCCTTAAATATTCGCCTGATTTCAACCTTCACAAGGCCCCGTATTATTTCCGCTTCGAGATGTGTTTTCGCTTATCTTGCTTACTTTTAAAAAGTGCTGGAGTCGTGGCAAAACCCGCATCGAACGATCCGGCACATATTCGCAATTCATGCATATATAATGACTTATATCGTCGATTGAGGTTGACAAACAGCCGTGAATAAGTATATTTGATGTATACTGCTGTAAGTTAGAGTTTATTGGTCAATGTAATCATAAAGGCTAA
>DAOWOO010000456.1 GCA_030642025.1 Candidatus Zixiibacteriota bacterium
CGAGGTGATCGACAATTTTGTATGCAAATCGATAATGAGATTATTTATCAGATCGGCCGTTATCGGATCGAGACCGGTGGTCGGTTCGTCGTACAGAACAATCTCGGGATTAGTGACAATAGCCCGGGCCAGCCCGACCCTTTTTTTCATACCTCCGGATAGATCAGAGGGGTACATTTCTCCGGTCCCGGCCATGCCGACCATCTCCAGTTTCTCGTTTACAATATCATCGATTTCACTATTATTAAAGCCGCCGCCTTCATGAAGCGCCAACCCGACATTCTCGCTTACACTGAGCGAATCAAGAAGCGCCGCCGACTGGAACAGCATTCCAACCTTTTTTCGAATATCGCTAAGTGCCCGACCGCTTATTGCCGCCAGATCGGAGCCAAAAACGCTTACGGTACCGGAGTCGGGTTTGATCAGACGATTAATATGCTTTAAGAGAACCGACTTGCCGCACCCGGAACGGCCGATTACAACCAGTGATTCTCCTCTTTTCACATCCACGGCAACACCACGCAGGACTTCATTGTCCCCGAAATGTTTTTTCAGCCCGTCAATCTGTATGATCTTTTCCATCGGTTACACCCGGAACATCAGAACCGCGATAATATAGTCGGAAATTAGGATCAGCACGGCCGCAATGACGACCGCTTCGGTGGTCGCCCGGCCGACACCACGCGCACCGCCGCTGGCATGGAATCCCTCATGGCTTCCGACCAGACCGATTATAACCCCAAATACGGCCGCCTTGGTCAATCCCGCAATCACATCTGAGACTTTTAGTGAATCTTTCACGCCATTTAGAAAAGTCTCATACGAGATATCAACAAACAGAACCGATACCAGAAGCCCGCCGGCAATAGCGATAAAAGTGGAGAAAAGCACCAGAATCGGAAGCATGACCAGACTGGCGACAAAACGGGGCATGACCAGAAACCGTACCGGGCTGATCCCCATCGAATCGAGAGCGTCAATCTGTTCGGTGACGCGCATCGTTCCAACTTCGGCGGCAATGCCAGCACCGACCCGCCCGGCCACCACCAGCGCGGTCAGTACCGGGGCCAGTTCAATCACCACCGCCTTCCCGACCGCGGCTCCGAGATAACGAAGCGGGGCACCGATAAATTTAAACTGGTAGGCCGCCTGCCAGGCCGAAACGGCTCCGACAAACACCGACGTTATGGCAATTAGCGGGATTGATTTGTTCCCGACCAGAAAACATTGTTCAAAAATCAGACCGAGAGATTTTGGAATAGATTTAAAATAATAGAGAGATTTACCCAGGAGAATAAAGACGCTTCCGATACGGCTGACGAAGTTGATACTCCGCCTGCCGATTAAGAGAAACCCATTTTTCATCTCTTAAAAGGGCGAGTCTGAGGATATTGGTTCATATGTATCATAAGATATATTCTCAAACCGCGTATATTCCTTGATAAATGTCAGACCAACCACGCCTGTAGGGCCATTTCGTTGTTTAGCAAGGATAATTTCTGCCTTACCCTCAACCTCCATCCGCTTGGGATTATCCTTAGGCAAATGTGACAGATAAAATTCCGGTCGATATACGAACATCACAACATCAGCATCCTGTTCAATGGCGCCGGATTCCCGAAGATCGGCTAATTGCGGTCTTTTACTGCCCCCGCGTGTTTCCACCATACGCGA
>DAOWOO010000003.1 GCA_030642025.1 Candidatus Zixiibacteriota bacterium
ATTGAGGCCGTTATTATATCGTCCCAGCCGAGACGGTCAAGAATTCCATCAATATGAAATCGGCTTTTGGTGGTTCCGATACCAAGTTTATAGCCCCTGCGGTGCAACTCAAAAAGTACGATATCGGCTCCATCGAGCGGCTGGGAAGATTCAACAATAACCGTATTGCCGTATTCTCGAAACAGGTGTAGAAACTCATCATAAGATTTATCCGAAAAATGATAAAACATTTCATCCAGAGGGTATCCGATATACGGAATAATATCATCCGATGACAGCAACGGTTCGCCCATAGCTTTAAGGGCATAATTAGTGGACTCTATTATGCCCCTGGAAGAATCGATCAGAGTCCCATCGAGATCAAATATGAAGTTGCATATATTTGCAATATTCATGCTACTAAGGCCTGTTTAATATTGTCAGATTCAGGATTTTATTATGATATCAACCAAAGGTTTTGGTGTCAATCACATTGATGAATAATATGTTTAAATACCGGCAGTCCAAGACAGGCAACCATTGTGGGCTTATGCTTGTAACTTGTTATAGAGTAATTAAATACTGAGCCCGATAGAGTGGGTCCCCGATATGTTTGAAAAACGGATATGCCTTTTCTTTCCAGAAGCTGAATTGAGTCAATAAGTATAAGATATGAAAAAACAGGCTTTGTTCTTGCTGTATCATATATCAGTGAAACGAATAAAGCATTTTAAGTGTTAAAATAACAACAGGATAGATTGCCCGGCGAGTATGTCAGACTTGACATTCGGGGCAAATAGGATAACTTGTTTTGGGATAGTATGGATTGGAGGTTCAGGAAATGAAACAGTTTAGTCTTACAGTATTAGCCCTGACAACCTTTCTGGTCGGTTTGATCTGGGCGGTGGGAACCGGTGAAGCGGTTCAACGGCCGATAGCGGAGCCTATTTTTCTGGCTGACACAGTCCATATCAATTTGAATGAGACTGATAATGATACCGAAGAGATTAATGCCCAGGATTCCAAAGAAACTCTTTTCAAAGAGATTAAGAAGTTCAATCAGACGGCTTATGATATTAAGAACCGGTATATGGAAGATATTGATACTAAGGACCTGATTAACGCCGGTATCAGGGGAATGCTTCAGGATCTCGATCGGTACTCGGTTCTGATGGAAAAGAAATCGTATGACCGGCTTATGGAAAGTACGCACGGCAAGTACGAAGGTCTGGGGATTGAAATCGATGCCCGCGATAACCGGATTATCGTCGTTACTCCTTTTGAGGGTTCACCGGCCTACAAGAAAGGCCTGCGTTCCGGTGACGCCATACACAAGATTGACGGCACCGACACCTACGACATGACTACCAGTGATGCGGCCAAGCTGATGCGCGGCGATGCCGGAACATCGGTAGTTCTGACCATCAAGCGCGAGGGCATGCCTGAGCTCCTTGAATTTGAGGTTGAACGCGCGGTCATTGAAATAAAATCAGTTAATTATTTCGGGGTTATCGAGGGTACCGATATCGGGTATGTCAGGCTTTCACGATTTGCCGAAGAGACCAGTCATGAACTTCAGGAAGCGCTCGATAGTCTGAATACCCTGAATGTCAGCAGCCTGATATTCGATCTTCGCTCCAATGGCGGTGGCCTGTTGCAGCAGGCGGTGGAAACCAGCCAGTTCTTTATCGAAGAAGGCCGACTGGTTGTTTATACCAAGGGCAAATATACCGAGACGGAACGCCGCTACCATTCCCGCCGGACGCCGTTATTTCCCGACAAGCCGCTGGTGACCCTGGTTGACGAGGGAACCGCTTCGGCCTCGGAAATTGTCGCCGGCGCGCTTCAGGATTGGGATCGGGCTGTAATCATGGGCCGCCAGACATACGGCAAAGGGCTGGTGCAAAGGATATTCCCGATCGGCCAGGATGATGACGTTGCTTTGAAGCTAACCACTGCCAAGTACTATATCCCGTCGGGCCGCTGTATTCAGAAGCCCGAAAACCAGGATAAGCCCGGCAACGGCGGAGTGGTTTCGACCCACGAGGAAACCGGTGAAGAGATCGACTCGCTGAAGATCATTGAAAAAGAGATATTTTATACCAACGGTGGGCGCGCTGTGTACGGCGGCGGCGGTATCTGGCCTGACGTGGAACTCAATGAAGCTCGTTACATGGAGCCGATTGAAATCAACATGGAAAGAAAGTCGACGTTTTTCAATTTCGCCGTCAAATATGTTGCACAGAATCCCGAAACCAAAATCGACCTCAATATTACCGACGATATTTTAGAGCAATACAGGGAATTCCTGAAGGAAAAGGATTTTACTTACAAAACGGCGATGGAAGTTTCTCTCAATAAAATGAAAGAACTGATAGAAGAAGACGAAAAGGAAGAGCTTTTTGCCGATGCAGTAAAGAACCTGGAAGTGCGGATTGAAAAGGAAAAAGAAGCTGATTTCAATAACTCCCTTTCTTATATAAAGCGGGCCATCAAACGGGAAATCGTGGCCAAACTGGCCGGGGAACACGGTGTTTATGAAGAAGTAATTCTTAAGAGCGACCCCGATATTCTCGAGGCGATAAAGCTTCTGGGCAACATGGATGAATACAGCAAGACGCTGGAATCCGGACATACGGTCGGACAACGGCCTGATAATGAAAGTTAATTTACCTTGATAATGAAAAGCGCCCCGGAAAAAGGGGCGCTTTTTTTATTTCAACCGAAATTGGCTGACCAGCCATCTTCCCTTTTTCCTGACCAGTAATATCTCGGCCGGATGGCCCGGGTCGGATGGTCCCGTTCTGATACCGCAGGTTACGATCGCCTTATTATCGGCATACTTAAACTCCCGGCCGCCGAATGAATGAAAACCGTTTGATTCCGACCGATATACCACCGCCAGAGCCGTTTGTGAATTCAATCCATTTCGAGCCGCCTCCGGAGCCAGGAGGGAATCTATCCCGGCGGTATCTTTTGATTCCAGCGCCGCCTGAAACAGCACCAGGCAGTCTTTTATTGCCGGGATTTCATCCCGCGGCGGGTTTTTCTCGGCGCACCCCAAAAGTAAGGTAATCATCATCGCCGTTACTATTATCATACGTACTGCAGTGTCGTTAAATCGCCGGGCGGTTTCTCTTCTCGCGATGGCAATCAATGACTTTGTCATCCGGTTCGGGACTATCATCATTTTGCCCCGGGAATGGTAAATGAGAAGGTCCCTTCGCCTTCCTGTTCAATAATCTTCTTTGCTTCAAGTTTTTCGACAAGCTCTTGTACAACCAGGTTCCAGCACCAATAGCGCGCTCCTTTAATATACGCGCCCTGATTATCGGTATTGAATACCTTGTCGACGTCATATTGCAATTTTGAAATAATCGATTCGGTTCCCTTATTCAGCATTGATACCGGTATCTGCACCTTCATATCGGTATATGTGTAAAATACGGCCGAGTGTGACCGGTCAAACGACCAGGCCGGCTTGCGTTCTTTTTTGGCAAAATCCCTGTACTTTGGATCGCACTGGATCGGCATCGGACGTATTCCGCAATAGAAACGCTGTTTGGCCCCGTCAACGGCATAATAGAACCCGCGGCCGAAATCTTTTTCACCGGCGTTCACCAGGTACATATAGTCACCCATCATGGCATTGCAGGGATCGGAGTCCTCAAAAATATCGAACGGCTCACCATCGTTAATATATTTATTTCCGAGAGTGTGCCAGAGAAACAGTCCCAATACAACCGGGTACTTATGATGCAGGACCGAACCCGGGTCTATTAAGTCCTCGGGATTGGAAGTCAGAATTCCTTCAGCCACAAGGGCCCGAACATTATTTTCATAGCGCGGAACATTGATCAAAAGCAACTGATAGAGATCTTCGATTGCTTTATCAATGGCCGGACGAGCCTTCTGCGCCAGTTCCGTATTGATCACGGTAAAGGTCGGAGTTAATCCGCCGCCGGTGATTTTAAGATATCCCTCGCCTTCCAAAAAGGCTATGGAATACTCAACAAAGGTCGGATCGGCATTGCATAGTTCGGCGATATCCCCGGAACTTTTCCCCAGGTAAATCAGATACAGCAGTACCCGAATGAATGAATTGTCAAAGTGGTCATTATTCTCGACAAAAGCCGGAACATGGATGTACTCACTGATTATCTTTTTCAGTTCGGGCGACATTTCAAATGTAAAAGTCGTGGTGTCATCATAAAACTGCTGGGTAGGCAGAAGTTGATCGAGCGTATCGACAACATCAAACAGCCTGACCCTAACATTGCAATTACCGAACTCGCCGGGGATAGTCACCGGTAACTCCACTTCGGCCGACTCTTCCGGGGCAATCAGTATAATCTTGCGTTCCACACGGCGGGGATTTAGAAGACCGCCGGAAAAAGTGACATCGGATAGAGCAACCACGGTCTTATATATGGCACCGGTGTTTTCAATCTTAAATGTTGCCGTCTGGTTTCCCCAAGATTTTGATGACAGTGATACTTTACCGACGGTAAAATCGGCTGACACGGCTGAGGCGGCCATAAGCATCATTAAAGCCATAACCAGAGTGATAAACTTTGCATTCATTGAAGAATACTCCTCTATTATTAAGACTTTTCATATTTTCCAGCCAGTTGGCCGCAGGCGGCGGCGATATCCAGTCCCCGGCTTTTTCTTACCGTAACCGCAGGCGCCCGGGGATACAACAACTTTCCGAAACGATCAACATCATCGTCAGATGGTCTTTCATACGGAAGACCATTGACCGGGTTATAGGCCAGGATATTTATTTTGCACGGTATACCCTCGACAAGCCGCGCAAGTTCCAGGGCATCCACTTTGGAATCGTTGAATCCCTTGAAAAGAATGTACTCAAAAGTCACCCGCTTTTTTCTTTCAATAGCAAAATATCTGGCCGCTTTCATAAGTTCAGCCAGGCGGTATTTTTTGGCAATCGGCATCAGGACCATACGTTTTTTATCGCTGGCGGCATGAAGCGATATCGCCAGGTTGACTTTCAACCCGGAATCGGCCAGTCTGATTATGCCCGGCACTATGCCGGCGGTCGAAACCGTAACTCTTTTTGCCGATACGGACAGGCCAATCTCAGAAGATATGATTCCTACCGCCGCAACCATGTTTTTATAATTAAGCAGAGGCTCACCCATACCCATAAAGACAATATTATGAAAAGCCTCCGCCCCGCCCCGCTCGCGTATATACAGCAATTGACCGACTATTTCGCCGGTAGTAAGATTTCGGATAAAACCGGCCTTGCCGGTGGCACAGAAGGCGCAATCCAGAGCGCACCCCACCTGGGTTGAGACACAAACTGTATTCTTGTCACCGTCGGGAATTATGACCGATTCGATATATGACCCGTCGGCCAGTCGAAACAACAGCTTTTCGGTTCCGTCATCAGAGGCGGCGATTTTTTCTATCTCGGGACCGTCGAAAACAAACCGCTCCAATAGATCCGACCTCAGGCTTTTGGACAGATTGGTCATTCGGCTGAAGTCATATTGCCTTAGATGATACAGCCACTTGAACAACTGACGGGCGCGGTAAGGTTTCTCACCGAAGTTCAGCATCAGCTTTTCAAGATCATCAACAGTATTGCCCAGTAGATTGATTCGCTCCATAGGGCTAAATTTAATCAGAAACGTCGATATATCAAGCGCTTTATTGTCCGGGCGGTATCCATAAAAAAGGCGGCGAATTGGATCCGCCGCCATAATCTGCCAAAAATAAGTTAATCCTGACGCTTATCAAGAGCTTTGGTAAGTTTATCAAGCTTCCTATTGAGCGCATCAATATCCTTTTTGGTGGCAAGGTTGACCCGGTCAAGCATTTTGCTGATCTCTTTCTGGACGGTGCCGCCTTCTTTCATCACCTTATCCTTGAAGCTGACGGTCGATTTTTCCGCCTTATCCAGAAGCTCCATTATGGCGTCCTTACGGTCTTTTTGGGATATTTCGCCGGCTTTGATCAGAGAATCGACAGCCTCTTCGGCCTTTTTCTTGGTGAGATTGTAAATTCCCACCGTCGCCAGGTAAGTGTTTCTGAGAATTGACATGGATTTTTCACCTCCTAAATTTATAACTTCCATTAAAAGTTCTTTCGAGCCTTTTATATTTTCCCAACCCTTGGTCTCGCCCACCAGCACCTGCCCCAGCACTGTCAGGGTTATATCCTTTCCGGTGGCATTATCTATTACGATAAAAGACTCCCCGTGTTTTATATCGTCAATCAGCTCGCGATGGGTGATATATCTTTTTCGCTCGGTATCATATAGACGCCGGTTTTTATATCGTTTAATCGTTTTCATGGCTTTTACTCCATCTTTAATCTTATGCATCTAATATAGTGCGCCGCACAATAAAGTCAATAAAAAAATATCCCTCAGTGTTTGACGGTGGAAATCAGGATAATATTTACAATCTCCAGAAGACGTTCACATGAAAACGGCTTTTTTATGAACATATCGCCGCCTACCTTGAATGAACGGCCCATATCATCGTTTCTATCCTTGCCGGTCAAAAAGACCACCGGGATATCGGCTGTAAGCGGATCACTTTTAAGGTCATTACAGACGCTGTACCCGTCGGCATCAGGCATCATTATATCCAGAAGAATGACATCCGGCTTGATATCCTGAGCCCGCTTCAGCCCTTCCCGGCTGTTATTATTGACATAAACTTCATGGCCGGCATTGGTGAGAAATGCCTCAATAATTTCAGTTATCTGAGGTTCATCATCTATGACCAGTATCTTCGCCGTTTTCACAAAACCCCTGAAAAGTTAATTTATTGTACCGCCAATGGTCTCCTAATGATTATTCTATCGGCAAACCATGTTGGATATTTATCGACTTTTTAGATTTTATAAGCTTTAGTAGAGTTCAGGACGCCGGTCATGGAAAATATCATTTCCGGGTGTAATCGACTTATTATCTGCGTCGGCTGGGTTGATTTCAACTGAGATATATCCGGTTTCGGTCTCACCGAGTTTGGCCAGGATTTTGCCGTTGGGGGCGATTATCCTCGAATTGCCTATAAAATGAAGCGGCCTCCCGGTGCGATTTTCATCACCGACCCGGTTGGCTGTGACTGTAAAAACATTATTTTCCAGCGCCCTCGTAATCATGGCATCGGGGCAATGGGGCATGACCAGATTCGACGGATGGCAGATAATCTGAGTTCCCATAAGGGAGAGTTTACGTGCTGCTTCGGGGAATCGCCAGTCAAAGCAGATCATCATGCCAATTTTGACCTTATCAAATTCAAAAGTGAAAAAACCGGTATCGCCGGGACTAAAGATATTTTTTTCGGTATCAAACAGGTGAGTCTTGCGGTAACGGTGAAACTCCCCGCCCGGCAAAACCGCCAGGGCTGAGTTATATATTTTCTGGCCGTCCTTCTCGGGAAAACCGTAAATAATTATCGCCTCTTTATCCTTGGCCAGTCTTTTCATCCGTTCAAAGGTAATCCCTTCCCCGGCTCCATCGGCCAGAGAAACAGCTTCCTCGGTATTTAAAAATTGGTACCCGGTGGCAAAAAACTCTGGCAGGACCAAAATATCGAAAGCGTGGTTAGCAACCGCTTTTGATAGGTCGTTGATATTGTCTTCCACTTTGCCGAAAACCGGTTTATTCTGATAAATTGCCACTTTCATAGACGATACCCTCGCTTTCCAATAATTAAAGATACATCTCAAACAAAGTAATTGCAACGGTTTCGGAATCGGTCTATATTACACGCCATGCCGGAAAAAAAGATTACGGAAAAGAATATAGTTACAAACCGCAAGGCTTTCCGGGACTATGAGATAATAGAAAAGCGGGAAGCCGGTATCGAACTTAAAGGGACCGAGGTGAAATCTCTCCGGGCGGGAAAGGTGAACCTGTCGGACAGTTATGCCTCGATTGAGGGCGGCGAGGTAATTCTTCATAAGCTACATATTTCCCCTTACGAAATGTCGCCCCGGAAAGACCATGATCCGATACGGCCAAGGCGGCTTTTACTGCATAAAAAAGAGATTAAAAGACTGTTCGGGGCTACCGCAGAAAAGGGATTTACCCTGATTCCTCTTCGGCTTTATTTTAAGGGACCCCGGGTAAAGGTCGAACTGGGCACGGCCAGAGGGCGTAGAAAGTATGACAAACGGGAAAAAATCGCCAAACGGGAGGCCGACCGCGCCATTGAACGGGCCCACCGGCAAGACATGAAAAAGAAATGAAAACAATAACGCTCATATTCACCGCCGCAATAATACTCCTTTTCCCAATAAACCTGTTCCCGACTGATGTCACCGTACAACTGGCCGGGGGAATTGAAAAAATCGATTACGACCGTATCGATGGTATCGATGCCTTTTCACTATCGCAATTGGCCGCCCTTCTGGGTGAACGAATCTCATGGGAGACAGTCGGGATTTCGGCGGTTATGCAGACCGATAGGCACCGGATACGCTTTTTTGTCAATTCACCATATATCTCAATTGATGATACGGTCAAAAACCTTACTTTTCCGACCGCCCTTATCAAAGGGAATCTCTTTGTCCCGGCAGAGACTTTTACACCTCTTTTCGATCAGATTCGGCAGGAGCGGATAACCTGGGACAAAGAGCGCCGGATAATCAGAATTGACTCGGAGTACTTCACGATCACCGACCTGGCCCTGTCAACCAAGGCCAACGGGCTTTTGATCGAGCTATTTATATCGGAGCCGAAAGAGTACGAGATTTATGAATCGGAAGGCAACTGGCTGAATATCACCATCCCCGATGCCACCGTAAACCGGCGCCAGATATTGGCCCGAAAAAACAAAAAAATTATCCGCGATCTCAATGTCTTCCAGTTCGAGGCATCGGCCCAGATATCACTTCGGCTGCGCCGCCCGATCGAAAAATACTCCAGCCGCTTCACACCCAACCCGGGGAGGATACAGATATCACTTCTGGACACGACCGTTACAATCTCCCCGCAAAACGGCGTCGGGAAAATCGGCCCGGATAATAAAATAGACCGGATTGTTATCGATGCCGGGCATGGCGGGAAAGACTATGGGGCTATCGGTCTCAAAAAGACCAAAGAGAAAAAAATTGTTCTTGATATCTCCAAGAGACTGGCCAAACTGATTCGTAAGGAAAAACTCCTTGAGGTGGTCATGACCAGGGACAAGGATAAATACATTTCTCTGGAGGAACGCACCCGGATTGCCAATGAGTCCAAAGGTGATGTTTACGTATCTATTCATGCCAACGCCTCGCTCAAACGCAATATCCGGGGTTTCCAGGTATTCTTCCTGGCCGCGGCTAAAAACGATGACGCCCGCGCCGCCGCCCAGCTTGAAAATGCGCCGTTTCTGGCGGAGATTAATTCTCCCGATGATTTCAACAGCGATAATTTAAGTCTTATCCTTAGCGATATGATCCAGAATGAATTCCAGGAGGAATCGGCTGACCTGGCCTCGATGGTAGACCGGGAATTCCGTAAAAAACTCTCCAAAAACACAAAGGCACGGGCCATTGACCAGGCCGCCTTTGTTGTTCTGAACGGGGTTTATATGCCATCAATTCTGGTGGAAGCGGCATTTTTAACTAACAAAGACGATGAGAAATTATTAAATAGCAAAAAATATCGCCAGAAGGTGGCCGAGGCGATATACGCCGGGCTGAAACGATTCAAGGCGAAATATGAGAGTAAATAATGTCAGCAGATGATCGGCAAAACCGGCCAATCGGGATTTTTGCCTCGGGTGTCGGGGGAATGACCGTCGCCGCCGAAGTGATGAAACTCCTGCCCGGCGAGCATATCGTCTATTTTGGCGATGTCGGACGTTACCCTTACGGCGGACGATCCAAAGAGACAATAATCGGTTTTGCCCGTCAGGACATAAAGTTTCTTCTGGAGCACGGGGTAAAATTTATAATCGCCGCCTGCAACAGCGCCTCGGCGGTGGCGCTGGAAACGGTTCAGAAGGAATTCAATATCGATATTCTCGGCGTGATTGAGCCGGGAGCCAAAGCGGCGGTAAATCAGACCGGCAACGACCGGGTGGGAATAATCGGCACGGTGGCGACAATAAACTCCGACAGCTATGCCAGGGCTATCCGGGACAATAATGCCGAGATCAAGGTTTTCTCGCTGGCCTGTCCCCTGTTTGTACCTCTGGCCGAGGAAGGGTACATTGACAAAAAGGCTACCCGCCTGATAGCGGAGGATTATTTAAAGACCCTGATTGATGTTGATATAGATACGCTGGTGTTGGGGTGCACCCATTACCCGCTTCTTAAACAGGTAATCGGCGAAGTAATGGGTAATAAAGTCACCCTGATAGATTCGGCCGAGGAAACCGCTCGTGAGGTAGCATCGGTACTGTCATTAAAAAACCTTCTGCGCCCTTCAATTGACGATGTCACGCACAAGTTCTACGTATCCGATGTACCCGATCGTTTTTCACAGGTGGTGCGGCAGTTTATCGGAAGGAATATTAACAATATCACCCGGGTAGATATAACCAGGTATTGATATGGATTTAATCATTTCAGCATTGATATTCGGGGCGATTGCGGCGGCAACGTTTTTTCTTGGTTTGAAATTCTTTGCCCGACGGGTGGAAGACAATGTCCTGAAAAAGATCAGAGAATCGTTTGGTGACGCCTCTATGGAGGCGCTGGAGAAAAACTCGGATCAGTTTCTCAAGTTGGCTAATGAAAAAATGATACAACAGACCAAAAGTCAGGCGGCCGAACTGGCCGGCAAAAAGGAACTGATCGATAGTACTCTGACCCAGATCAGGCAGGAAATGGACAATGTTAAAAATCTTATCAATACCTTTGAAAAAGACCGTGAAAAGAAATTCGGAGAGTTGACTTCAGGGCTAAAGTATCACGCTGAGCAAACCTCAAGGCTTCAGGAAATCACATCCGGCTTGAACAAGGTTCTATCCGATACTCGTCAACGCGGTCAATGGGGTGAGCGGATCGCCGAGGATATTTTAAATCTCTTGGGAATGGTCGAAAATATCAATTACCACCGCCAGAAAGGAATGGACGGCGGCCGAAACCGTCCCGATTTTACTTTTCTGCTACCCGATGACAGAGTGGTGAATATGGATGTCAAATTCCCCCTCGATAATTTCGTAAAATATGTTCAGGCAGATGATGACCCCAATCGGGAATCATATAAAAAAATGTTCATAAGGGACGCCCGCGCCAGTATCAAGACAGTCACGGCCCGCGAGTATATTGACCCCGACAGTAATACTCTTGATTTTGTAATTGTATTTATCCCCCATGAACAGGGGTACGCTTTTCTAATGCAGCATGATCCGACTTTTCTTGATGATGCCTTGAAACAAAAGGTTATTGTCTGCTCACCGTGGACGCTTTATGCCTTTCTGGCGGTTATAAGGCAATCGATAGACAATTTCAGGATGGAAAGGTCCGCCCGTGACGTCATGACCCTGATGAGCAGCTTTTACAAGCAATGGGAGAATTTTCTCGGAGCGATGGAAAAAGTGGGAAAAAAAATAGATGATTTACAAACCGAGTATGGGCGCCTGATCACCACCAGGCGTAATCAACTGGAAAAACCGCTGGAGAAAATAGAACAGTTACATAGTGCCTTGCCTGATAGCACTAAAGAGGCCGGGGAATAAATCGGCAGATAATTATGACCTTAATATATTAAAATAGAACCATATTATGGACCTAGTAAAACAAAAAATCGATCAGGCGGTCGATATCCTTGAAGAGCTTGATCTTGATCTGTGGCTGATATTCTGCCGCGAGTCGGACATGATGTCCGACCCGGCCATGAAACTGGTGGTCGGACACAAGGTGGTCTGGCAATCGGTTTTTGCCATTCCGAGGAACGGCGAGACGACGGCGTTGATCGGCAATTTCGATGCCGCCGACCTGGAGCGTTCCAAACGATACCACCGCGTTATTCCGTATGTCGAGGACTGCGGCAAAGAAATCCGGAAACTTATCGAGGAATTTGATCCGAGATCCATCGCCCTCAATTATTCAACCGATGATCCCGCCGCCGACGGTCTCTCGCATGGCATGTATCAGCTTCTTTCCCAATATCTTGTGGGAACACCGTACCCCGGCAGGTTTGTTTCATCTGAGGAGTTGATCTCGTTGGTGCGCGGCAGGAAGCTCCGCGATGAGGTTTACCGCATTTCCGCCGCGGCTATAATGGCCGCCGACTGCTGGAGCAGGTCTCTCGACGACATCAAAATCGGCATGACAGAAATAGAAATTGCCGAGGAGATAAACATCAATTTATTCAGGACGGGCTCGACCAATTCATTCGAGACCATAGTAAACGCCGGCGCCAAAACCGCCCCCGGACACGGCCAACCCACCGGGGCCAGACTCGAACCGGGCGATCTCCTGCATATCGATTTCGGGGCCCGGCTTAACGATTACTGCTCCGATATCCAGCGGCTGGCATATTTCAAACGTGACAATGAATCAGGTGCGCCGAAAGAGCTTATCAAGGCCTTTAATACCGTACGCGATATAATCGAGGAGGTCTCTGAGCTGTACTTACCGGGGAAAAAAGGATATGAAATCGATGCTGTCGCCAGAAAAAGACTCACCGAAGCCGGGTATCCCGAATACGAACACGCCCTGGGGCATCAGATCGGGCGGTCGGTTCATGACGGAGCGTCCATAGTTGGCCCGAAATGGGAACGATACGGAAAGACAACCTCAATCCCCCTGGAAGAAAGGAATGTGTTCACGGTTGAATTCGGAATCGAACTTGACGGAATCGGCTATGTCGGTCTTGAAGAAGACCTGGTGATAACTGAAAAAGGCGGGCAATTCCTCTGCCCTCCTCAGACGGAGTTGATTGTACTATGAAAAGAACCAAGGTCTTATTAACCATACTTATATTATCTTTGTCGGCGCTGTTTTTGATACAATGCGGGCCTCCGCCGGGCGACGGTGAACTCCCGCGTAAAAGATGCGCCCCATCCAACCTGATTGTAAAGCCGGGCGACGGTTCTCTGTTTTTGAAATGGGATACCGGATGTACCGATGACATATTATTGACCGGCTATAATGTTTATATCGAGACAAGGCCATTAAATGAAAAATACCGGTATCGGGACTTGCCATCCAGAATCAAGCCGTTTAATTCGGGTCCGTATCCGGGCGATACCGACCCGGAAAACAGATATGAAACTTTCCTGATTGGCAATCTTGAAAACGGGGTTGAGTATTTTGTCACGGTTCGGGCCGCATACAGTAATCGAAAACAATCAATGGCCTCCAATGAAGTGGCCGCAATCTGCCGCCCGGAGGGTGAATTTGAGTTGGCTTTTCGATATACAGATGAGAACGACGGTTTTTCCTTTGCCGAGAGCAGTTCGGTGAGAGCCGATGGCGACAGGAACGATCTTTATTTCTACCACAAGGACGGTATGGATTATCTCGCCTCGCCCAAACGTCTGAACGGTTACCTACGCAATTCCGAATTCTATTCTCTCGGTAGAACCGATGATATCTACCAATACCCCGAACTGGAATTTGATATTCCACCGTCGGACCGTATTCCGGTTATGGTCGGTGAAAGCTACCTGATTAAAACCTCCGATGGCAATTATACTAAAATTCGTATTGAGGATGCCGTCGGTGAGCGCAAGGAACGAAAGCTTAAAATCCGTTATATATACCAGACACTGAAAAACCGGATGCGTTTTTAGGACATATCTGCGCCCGGAACCGCAATGCAGAGGAAGTTTCCTTTCGGCAGGGATATTTAATGAATACTAATCCGGCGAGTTATAGTGATGATACCGGCAGGAAAGCGTTATGGTATGTTATTGCCGCAGCGCTGGTTCTCCGGGTAATAACGGCGCTGGTCTCAGACAGCTTCAACCACCCCGATGAGAATTTCCAGATAATGGAACAGGCCCACCGGCTGGTCTTTGGATATGGAATCATCCCCTGGGAATACCGTTTAGCGGCACGGTCCTGGTTGGTTCCCGGGGTGATGGCCGGGTTTCTCTATCCTTTTAAGCTGATTGGGCTGGATAACCCCAATATATATATCCCCGCCATAAAACTGTTAATGTCGCTTTTATCAATAATAGTATTATGGTCGGCTTACAGTATAGGGAGAGTATTGCACTCGGTACGGGCCGGAATTTTGTCGGCCCTGCTCTGTGCCATATGGTACGAGTGTATTTACTTTTCGATCAGACCGTTATCCGAAGTATGGGCCGCAAATATATTTGTATTGTCCGTCGCACTGTTTTTAACCTCCAATGACAGTATTCGGAAAACGGTTTTGGCCGGATTTCTGGCCGCTCTCGCGATGGCTATACGCATTAACTATATCCCGGTCGTGATTGTATTCATGGCAATTCTAACTATGCGACTTGGCGGCCGGCTCCGCAAGGTCTGCCTGCTTTCATTTTTCGGTACGATCCTTCTGGTTGGTATATTTGAATGGCTGACTTTAGGCGGGTTTTATATTTCTTATATTAATCTTTATGAAATTGATAAAACGTTTTTCATGGCCGGGAATATCGGTTCGTCATTCAGCTGGGATTACCTGCTTTTCCTCGGGTACGGCTCAATGTTTATATACTGGATATTCATAATATCCGGGTTCTGGTGCAGGCGACAAAATTGGCCGATTCTGATAATAATCCTGACAGCCTTAGTCACCCATTTACTGATTCCGGCCAAACCGCATGAGATTGATTACCGCCACATTTTTGTCATAATACCGTTTATCATGATTCTCGGGGGGATTTCGCTGGCCGAGCTTGGCGATATTATCACTCGAATTAGAAAGTACCACTTATCAATCAGCTTTATTATTGTCTTCGTGGCCATAGTATCCATCGCCGGCGCTTTCGGGGTTATTCCCGGCCAGCAAAGAGTCTATAATAACAAGCCTTTCGAGGTTTACAACCACAGCATATTTTATTCAAGTCCTCGACTCGAAGCCTATCGGTACATGTATAATCATGAGCCGATGGCGGGAGTGTACGATGCCTCCGGCGCATGGTTCAGAAGCGGCGGCTTTTATTATCTTCACCGCGACGTACCACTCTATTTCGGCGATAATCCTCCCATATCGCCGGATTATGTCAGTCATATTCTGACCCGGTCAACCCTTCCGCCATCGATGGGTTTCGGCCTGGCGGCAACATTTGACGACATAAAAGTCTATGTCCGATCGGATAAAAATTATCAACACAAGATTAACCCGGATTACACCAGAAATATTTACCAGAAGGGTGTCGATGACAGGATATTGATGACGCCTTAGAGATTGAATCGGACTACTTTAGAAATACCAATCTCTTTGTAAGGCTTATCTGTGATGCAGTCATACGGTAGAAATAAACGCCCGAGGCAATCTCGCGGCCGCTATTGTCGAGACCATCCCATTGAACACTGTGTACTCCCGCCCTGATCGAAGGGTAACGCCACTCACGCACAACCTGCCCCAGGATATTATAAATCGTCAGCCTGACCGGCGATTTCCGCGCCAGGGAGTAATTGATCGTGGTAACATGATTGAAGGGATTGGGAAAATTCTGAGACAGGGTAAACTCCGAGGGCAGAAGCTCGAATGGGTTTTCATGCACCGGGGTTGACTCTTTGGATATCTTTCCCAGATAGATATCCGTCCCACCGGCGGAGTTGGAATACGAATACCCGATCACCATATAATTGGTACCGCTTTCCTGAAATATGGCCCGGCCGTAATCGGAAAATGACCCGCCGTACATGCCTGTCCAAAGAGTATCACCGGCCGGATTGGTCTTTACCACGAAAATATCCGATTGCCCGGCGCCGAATGACTCCGTGGTTCCGGCCAGAAGATAGCCGCCGTCAAGCGTGGCGGTAATCGCATAGCCGCGATCATCAAAGGCGCCGCCGTAGGTATTTTCCCAAGCGACCACGCCCAGAGAATCCGTCTTAATCAGCCAGGCATCGGTGTACCCCTCCCCGGCCGAGGCGGTCCCTCCTACGAACAGAAATCCCCTGTCGATTGTGGTTTCTACGGAGTAGCCGAAATCGGCGCTGGTCCCGCCATATGTAGTGGCCC
>DAOWOO010000261.1 GCA_030642025.1 Candidatus Zixiibacteriota bacterium
GAAACCGTTAATATGATGCCCAATTACGACGAAACCCGCCAGGAGCCGCGGGTTCTTCCGGGCAAATTTCCGAACCTGATCTGCAATGGAACATCGGGTATCGCGGTCGGGATGGCTACGAATATCCCCCCGCACAACCTGGCCGAAGTAATCGATGCTCTGATTATGCTGATTGACAACGAGGAAATCACCAACGCCGAGTTGATGGAGATTATTCCCGGCCCGGATTTCCCCACCGGCGGAATTATTAACGGTCGCGCAGGAATCAGGGAAGCTTATGAAACCGGCCGAGGGCGTTTGCATGTCCGTGCCCGCGCCGCGATTGAAAAGCTGGCAAGTGGTAAGGACCAGATTATAATCACTGAAATCCCGTTCCAGATCAATAAATCGAATCTTCTTGAAAAAATAGCCGAACTGGTGCGTAACAAGCGGATTGAAGGCATCTCCGACCTTCGCGATGAATCCGACCGCGACGGGATGCGCATCGTGGTCGAGCTTAAACGCGACGCCCAGGCCGAGGTGGTGTTAAACCTGCTGTTTAAAAACACCCAGATGCAGTCAACATTCGCTATTATTTTGCTTACCCTGGTTGACGGAGTACCCCAGGTGCTGTCGTTAAAACAGATGTTGAGCGAGTTTACCAAACATCGGCATGAAGTGGTAGTCAGGCGAACCCGGTTCGATCTCAACAAGGCCGAAGAACGGGCGCATATTCTCGAGGGTTACAAGATTGCGCTGGATAATATCGACGCGGTTATCGAACTGATTAAAAAGTCCAAGGATACCCCGACCGCCCGCGAAGGCTTGATGACAAAATTCAAGCTCTCCGAACGACAGGCTAACGCTATTCTCGAAATGCGCCTGGCCCGCCTGACCGGCTTGGAGCGAAAGAAGATCGAAGATGAGTATCTGGCGACAATCAAGCTGATCGAGGAACTCCGCGGAATTCTGGAGTCGAAATCCCGGCGGATGAAAATAATTAAGGATGAACTGAGCGAACTGAAGAAAAAATATGCCGATGAACGCCGAACTGAGATACAGGACGAGGCCGAAGATTACACGGTTGAGGATTTAATAGCCGAAGAGGATATGGTTATCACGATATCCCATGCCGGATATGTCAAGCGGCTGACGGTATCGTCGTACCGGCGGCAGAACCGCGGCGGGCGGGGCGTCATCGGTATCGAGACCAAGGAAACCGATTTTGCGGAACACCTGTTATCGCCTCAACGCATGATTATATTCTCTTTTTCTCAAATAAAGGCCGTTGTTACTGGGTAAAGGTGCATACTATCCCGACTGGCGGAAAACTTGCCAAGGGCAAACCGATTGTCAATATGGTTAATATTGGCGACGGCGAGACAATCACCGCCTTCTGCAAGGTACGCTCATTTGATTCCGACAGCTTCATTGTCATGGCGACCAGGAACGGCAATATCAAGAAGACTCCGCTCAATGCTTTTTCCAACCCGCGCCGTGACGGTATCATCGCCACCACTTTGCCCAAAGGTGACGAACTTATCAAGGTCGATATTACCGACGGCACATTCGATATTATCCTGGCCACCCGTCAGGGGCAGGCGATTCACTTCCCCGAGGATAAAATCAGACCGATGGGCCGCACCGCTTACGGTGTGAAAGGTGTCAGGCTGGCCAAGGATGACTACGTGATAGGTATGGTGGTGGTCAAGCGCGAAAGCACGCTACTCACGGTTTCCGAAAACGGGTATGGCAAACGGTCGAATGTCTCCGATTACCGGGTGACAAATCGTGGCGGTAAAGGTGTGATTAATATAAAGGCCAACGAGCGTAACGGCGAGGTGGTGGCGATTAAAGAGGTTGTCAATGATGACGAGGTTATTCTGATAACGAAGAAGGGGATAACCAACCGCCAGAATGTATCGCAAATCACGGTAATCTCGCGCAATACCCAGGGCGTGCGCCTGATAAATCTGGGTAAGGGGGACATTGTTACTGATGTCGCCAAAGTGGCGAAGGAAGAGTAGGTGCAGGCGATTGCATATTTAGTGTTCTTTTGTTCACATCTCAGACTATCATCAGCTTTTTTTAGTGACGGATATGTCAATCCCCTGTTATGTTATTGACGGATACTGTAAAATGTGTCAATAGAATGATCTGTATTGCCTAAAACAGCAATGCCATTTTTAGAATGGATAAAAAGGATTTTACATATAATATTGCCGGCGAGTGCATAGAGACACTTGACGGTTATTGTACTTTTCTGCCCAAGCCTTTGCCTGCAAGAATAGACTACGATAAAGAGTTGATTTTACTACATTCTGACTGTAGTAAACTGGTTGGTGAATTATCTGGTACAGGTAGACTTCTGAAGAATCCTTATTTCCTTGTATCTCCCTATATACGTCGTGAAGCGGTTTCCAGCTCAAAAATTGAAGGAACAGAATCAACGCTGAGTGATATCCTTATTTTTGAGGCATCAGAATTGAGGGATTATGGAGTTTCTGATGTCAGGGAAGTATCAAACTATGTAAAAGCTATGGAATACGGCCTAAAACGCATACACGAATTACCTATATCGATCAGGTTGATTAAAGAAATTCATAAAATTCTTATGGACGGTGTCAGGGGGCAGCAATCCGCACCTGGTCAATTGCGTGCTGTTCAGAACTGGATTGGACCTAAGGGATGTTCCATAAATGATGCCACTTATGTGCCGCCACCAGTACCGATACTTTCTTCGCGCCGGTTTTGACCAGGTTGATTAAATAATCAAAGCCGCCATATTTGAGGGCCGAGGTTGATGCGGCCAGGATAATCGGCGATTTGAGTTCATCGGCGGCCTCGAGCGCCGACTGCACAAACTCCATATTATTGACATTGAACTGACCGATGGCATAATGCTTTTCATTGGCCGGTTTGTACATAATCAATCAATAAAACTAATGGCATATAAGCCCCTTTCTATTTGTTAGACTTGACATTTTCCATATCGACAGCAGAGCATCCATAATTCATTTATACGCTTATAATAGATTGTAAAGTGGGAGAAGTGTGAAAATCAACAAAATAATTTGGTATTGAATCGTGGAGGCGGATAGGCGGTTCATACAAGTTTGTTACGCTGGGGCAGAAATCCGGGAAGTCAGGTCGCCGTACCAGACCACGCTGTCAGGTGCCCTTCACAATATCAGGATACACGGCGAGCCGACCATGATCTTTTTCCACCACAAGCGGTGGGCCATCCGGCTCTGGTATAATTATTCAATTATTGGGGATGTTATGAAATGCCATTGATTGAATATCGATTATGTCAATTGGGATAGTTAGGATCAAGGGGATCCTGACCTTGAAGACCTCATTCAGAAACCAACCTGCTTTATCTAGATCTTGTAAAGGTCTTATCAATATCTCTTAACAACATTTCTGTTGGCAAATTTATAGAGTCACCATATTTTTCTAAAAACTCATCAACACGTGTTGAATCATTCTCTATAAGGCCGGGAAAAGTATACGCCCCCATAGAATGTTTTTTCAATCCGAATTGATCCATGATCATTAGGCAATTTTTTATCAAAGCGTCCGTGTAAAATTCAATACTTTTTCCGGTCTTAATTATCCTTTTTTCATA
>DAOWOO010000029.1 GCA_030642025.1 Candidatus Zixiibacteriota bacterium
GTAAATGGTGAACTGGAAACCTCGCCCGGATGGCAGTCGGCGATACAAACCGAGGCCATGGATGTTTTCTGGGGGGACGTGGACAAGAACGGCTATCTCGATCTTGCTTTCGCATCCGATGATCTGGGAGCGGGCGTGTACTTCAATTATACCGGCGTTCCCGAAACCACGCCCTCGTTTCTTACTGATGAAGATGATCCCGCCAATACGGTTATTCTTGGCGATGTCGATGGTGACGGCTGGCTGGATTTGATTGTTGCTCACAACGATCAAACTGGCGGAAGCGGGCATTACCGGGTACATTATAATGATGGTTCAGGAAGTCTTATTCCCTGGCATTATTGGCAGTCGGCTGACGGAGGTTTCGGCTCGGCGATTGCCCTGTATGATTACGACAATGACGGCGATGATGACCTGGCCGCCGGACGATGGTGGGACAAGCCGCGTATTTACGAAAATATCGGTGGAACCTTCACGACCACGCCTGTCTGGCGGGCCGATTATGCCACGGTAGTCGAGGAACTCTGCTGGGCCGACATCGACGGCGACGGAGTAGAATTCCGCACCGATACAATCTATTCAACCGGTGGCCGGAAACTGTTTTACACCTCTCATCATCCACTCCAATCGCTTGATTCGGTGCTGGTTGACGGCGCGATGCTGGGATTTTCGGATTACTGTTTCGACCCGATTAGCGGCTGGGTCACAGTGGGAAGTGCGCCGTCCGACAGCATTGTGATATATTATCAGTATTCTTTTAAAAACGACCTGGGACTGTCTAACTGGGATACTTACAACATGGTTTACGGCAATACCCGGCCGCCTTATGTGAATTTCTCCGCCGGTACCTATTTCGGCTGGGCGCCTTTAAATGTGCAGTTTTATGATAATTCAGTTGGAGCGTCTGGCTGGCAGTGGCAATTCGACGATGGCGGAATTGCTGATGTGCAGAATCCGTTTCACACCTATCAGGACGGCGGAGCGTATGATGTATATCTTGAAAACAGTCTGCCCGACGGTCAGCATAACCGGATTCGTCGGAAGATGATCGTGGCCCTGGCCGATACATTGCATTTCCCGGAGATGTACTACCCGACCGGCGATACAATCGTGGTCCCGGTTCACCTTCGAAATACTCACCCGATGAAGCGCTTTATCCTGCCGCTGAGCTATGATGGTGATATTTCATTAACATACCTTTATTATTCCACCGAAGGGTGCCGCACCGAGTATTTCGATACGGTCAGCCTTACCAATCTTAACCCCTGGGGGAAGCAGCTTTCTTTTACCTTTATGCCCAACCTGGCTGGTGAAGCCAATCCGCCGCTGGAGCCTGGTGATGGTTTGATTCTAAATATCTATTTCAGCCGCGGTTCGGGAAGCGGGGCTAATATCATTGACACCACCACCATTTCAAATAAAGTTCTTTTCCTTGATGCGGGCTATATTGATTATCAGCCGTATGTTATCCCCGGCGAAATTGTAATCGGCGATTTAATGAAAGGTGACGTCACCGGTGACGGCTATTTAAATCTCGGAGATATTCTGTTTTTGATTGCCTATGTCTATGGTGATGGACCGGCACCGATTTTCTGGGTGGGTGATTATAACTCCGATGGGACAATAAATCTGACTGATATTCTTATGCTGATTGCTTATGTTTACATCGATTCGCCGGAATAGAATTATTAATTACTGGCCCTGAAACGGGAAGAATAGGGCCGAAAAGTCCTGGAAAAAATGCGCGATAACGGCGGGCCAGAGGCTTTTGGTATATATAAACAGCAGTGAGAACATCGCCCCATAGATTGATATCAGTATAAATCCGCCGACTCCCTGGTATGTATGACCGCATCCGAATGAAATCGATGCCAGAATTACCGGGAGTATCCATGTTTTTGTCCTCCCGAACATCCGTATACGGGTTAACAGATATCCTCGAAAAGCTGTCTCCTCACATATCCCGGCGGTGATTGAAAGTATTATCCAGAATACCCGTTCAGTATTATTTTTGGGGAGTAAAAGCGCCAGCTCTCCCGGCATTGCCAGGCCGACTTCAGCCAGGGCCAATGCTATCAAAGTCAAAAGAAGGTTGGAAACCAGCAGGAAGCCCAGGGCATATAAAAAGTCAAGGACGCGGATTCTTTTGAAGCCGATTCCGGCCAGGCCGGTTTCTTCACGAAGGACGGTAATGTAGATAAAAAGAAAAAGAAGCCACTGCATCACGATGGTCGGCAGATAAGCCATCAATATCGGCGACAGTGAAATCAACCGAAGCGCCTCGGATGGGTCGCCGATTAGAATAACCGATAGAAGCGGCCACACCAGAAGCAGGAAGAAAAGCATGATATACGAGAGCTTGCTTTTCCGGTAATGCCCGGGAATCAGTTCCGGCGGCGATGGTACCTCCGTAACATCAACCGGATAATCTGGAAATCGGTCCTGATCTTGCCCGTCAAAGTTCAACGTGGGAATGACTCGTCTTTATTGCTGGCTTTTTTTAAGGCTCCGATAATAAGACCGATGCCGACAATAATCGGAATAACCGGCCAGAGTCTGCCAATGCTGGGAATAAGGCCGAAATTGTGCAGCAGGAAAATTACCCCGACTGCCAGGACTATGAACCCTCCGATCATCTGGCCGGATCGATCCTGAGGCTTTCTTTCCATATTACCCTGCATAAATAGAGTCCTTTCATTTGTGGCATAAAATCCGCCCGGACCTTGCCGTGAATTGACTTTATATGAATATATGCTAAATTAGCCGAAAAGTTTGACAAATAATAATAAACACAGATTGTTATGACACGGGAACTTCTGGAACTGCAAAGAGGAATAATCTATGGGCCGGTCAACTCACGGCGGCTCGGCTCCTCGCTGGGTCTGAATCTTCTTCCGGCCGGTTACAAAGTATGTCCCTTCAACTGCGCTTATTGCCAGTACGGCTATACCGACAACCGGGGATATCTGGCTGAATCCGATGGCAGCGATCTTCCATCGGTTGATCAAATTATAGACGCTCTTACCGACGCTCTTGAAGAGTTCCCAAGTGTCAGCTATATCACTTTTTCCGGCAACGGCGAGGCAACCCTGCATCCTGATTTTACCATTATCGTCGATGAGATAAAAACTCTTAAGAGCAAAATGGCACCTCACGCAAGACTGGCAATTCTTTCCAATTCGGCGCTGGTACATAAGGCCGGTGTCAGACAGGCTTTGGCCAGGCTTGATGACAGGTTTATGAAACTTGACGCCGGTGATGAAGACACATTCAGGCGTTATAATCGACCTCACAGGCGCATCACATTCGAATCTATCGTAAACGGTCTGAAAAGAATGGATGAGATTGTGATACAGGCTCTTTTTGCCGGGGGAAAACATGGCAATTACACTGATAATGCTGTAAATGCCTGGATTGAAAAAATTGCCGAGATAAAACCGCTTGAATGCCATATCTACTCCATCGACCGGCCATTCCCGGATGGAAAGCTTGAAAAGACTGAACACTCACAGCTTGATCTGATAAAAGAGCGGGCCGAAAAACGCACCGGAATTCCGATAAGAGTATTTTAATATCGGCATGATGAAGCGATATAAGCGATAATCGCATTATCTCATTCACAATTCAGTCCGTGACCCGCCCGTTGTAGACATTATCCTGATTAAATCCTTCCTTTCATGCAAAAAAGGAAAGAATGCATGTCATCAGGAAGGATTGTCTATCAAAACTGGACTGTTGAAATCGGCTATGATCCGCCGTCCAGAGATTCTCTTTTCCATCCCTGTAATGCACCCAGGCCGAACAGGAAAATAGTCCGGGCCGTCCGCCGGGCATTGTCAAAACTGACTTCAAAGGAACGGGAATTTATTGAAAGGTACCATTTCGAGGGTGAATCGTATTGCCGGATAGCCGAAGCGATGGGGATGCGGATGGCCATGATTGACGGTTTACACCGCCGCGCGACAATCAAACTAAAAAAGTTACTGGCCGCTTTTATGGCGGACGAATTTAATCTGAAAGTCGAAGCCGGGCCGGAGTGCCCTATCTGCATCTCTCAGTATAGAGATGAGATCGACCGGCTGATTGCTTCCAAACAGAAAGAGGAAACCTGGCGGCCGATAATCCAAAAACTGAAAAAAGAGTATGGCATAGTGATAAAAACGCCCCAGATTTTAATTGGGCATCAGAAATATCATCAGTCAAACGTTGAAAAGGAGAAAAAGTGATGAAGAGCAACAAACGAATGAAATTGCGCGGTGAACACTGCCTGAATGTATTCATTTCTTATGAGCTCAAGGAAAAGCTCCGCGCGCTGGCCGAGCGGTATGACCGGACTATGGCTGATATGGTTCGAGCGGTCCTGAAGATCGGGATTCCAGTGATGGAGGGAATATCCGAAGCCGAGGAGACTATGATAAAAGAATATGTCGAACTATTTCGTAAGTTCAGGAAAATTAGAAACTTAAAAGAAATATAAGAGGCCCCTGGAAAGATATTTTTAGCTTGAATACAGAACATATTCTTTGTATAATCCTCGCCACAGGCAGGAAATATGTTTGAAAAACAACGCACTATTAAAAGCCCCGTGTCCATGGAGGGAATAGGCCTTCATACCGGCAATAGATCCCGGCTTACATTTAAACCAGCCCCTTCCGACAGCGGCGTGAAGTTTGTCAGGATCGATCTCGACGGTCAACCGTCGATTCCCGCCATTATTGATTACGTGGTTGATATGTCGCGCGGAACCAATCTGGCCAACGGCAATGCTGAGGTCTATACGGTCGAGCATGTTCTGGCGGCAGTGGCCGGCCTTCAGATTGATAATCTGATTGTTGAGTTGGAATCCAATGAGCCGCCGGTTGGCGACGGATCAGCCCGGCCATTTGTCGACAAGCTTCTTGAAGCCGGAATAGAAACTCAGGACGCCGACCGCAAGTATCTTGAGATTGACACCACCCTTTCGTATTCCGAGCCGGATCGGGCGGTGGATATCGTGGTGACGCCGTCGGATACTTTTCGGATTACATTCATGATTGATTACAAGAACCCGGCCCTGGGAACTCAGTACACCACTCTTATCGATCTGGATAAGGAGTTTGTCGATGAATTCGCTCCGGCTCGGACGTTTTGTTTTCTTTCTGAAGTCGAGATGCTCAAGAACCAGGGATTAATAAAGGGCGGCGGATTTGCCAATGCCATCGTTATATATGACAGCGATCTCGGACAGGTCGAGGTTGACCGGATTCGCAACGTTCTGGACCTGAAAGAGAAAGCGTTTGTCGGCGAAACAGGTATTATCAATGATATCCCGCTTCGTTTTCCCAATGAACCGGTCAGACACAAGGCGCTTGATCTTATTGGCGATTTAAGCCTTATCGGTGTTCCGATTAAGGGACATTTCCTGGCGGCCAGATCAGGCCACAAGGCCAATGTGGCGCTGGTGCACAAGATCAAGGCGCTGTATGAGAAGAAAAAACTTATCCACAGGTATCAGCAGGCCTCTGAGTCGCCGTTTTTTGATATCAGCGGAGTTATGGAACTCCTGCCACATCGGTATCCATTTCTTCTGGTGGACAGGATTCTCGAACTGGAACCGGAAAAACGGGTAGTGGCTGTCAAAAATGTCACTATCAATGAACCGTTTTTCCAGGGACATTTCCCCGGGCGCCCAATTATGCCCGGGGTGCTTATTATCGAGGCCATGGCCCAGGCAGGCGGGATATTGCTTTTAAATGCCGTTAGTGACCCCAAATCAAAACTTGTATATTTCCTGTCTCTGGACAAAGTCAAATTTCGCAAACCGGTTGTGCCCGGCGATTCGCTCCGTTTTGAACTTGAGATGGTCAGTTTCCGCCGGTCTATCTGTCAGATGAAGGGTAAGGCCTATGTCGCTAACACGGTTGTTGCCGAGGCGGAACTGATGGCCAAGGTGATTGATCGATGAGCGGCATACATACGACTGCTATTATAGATCCCGGCGCTCAAATCGGCAAGAATGTTACTATCGGGGCTAATACAATAATTGAGGCTGACACGGTTATCGGCGATAATGTGTCAATATCCTCCGGTTGTCTGGTGGCATCATATACCGAAATTCACGATAATGCGGCGCTCTTTCATGGCGTTGTGGCGGGCACCATTCCCCAAGATCTAAAATTCGAGGGAGAAAAGACCAGACTTGTTATTGGTGAAGGGACAACTATTCGCGAGTATGCCATGCTGAATCGCGGAACGGCTGATCGCGGCGAGACGACTATTGGAAAGAACTGTCTTCTGATGGCTTATTCTCATGTCGCCCATGACTGTGTTATCGGTGATCATGTAATTATGGCCAACTCCGTGAATCTTGCCGGACATGTCGAAATAGGCGATTATGCCATAATCGGCGGGGTTGTGCCGGTTCACCAGTTTGTAAAAATCGGGGCGCATTCAATGATCGGCGGCGGTTTCAGGGTGCAGCAGGATATCTGCCCCTTTTCACTGGTAGGGGGTTATCCATTAAAAGTGGCCGGACTGAATACAATTGGATTACGGCGACGGGGATTCAAACCGGAGGCGCTTCGGACTCTTGGAAAAGTCTTCAAGATACTCTTTTTCTCATCGCTGAATACATCACAGGCTGTCGATAGAATAAAGGCCGAAATCGAACCGATTCCCGAAGTGCAGACAATTCTTGATTTCATACAAGAATCCAAACGCGGCATGGTTAAATAACGACGGAGTCTGCCGGTCAAGAAAATATATCACCGGGTATTAACCTATGAATAAGATCAAAACCGCCGTCATCGGGGTCGGGCATCTGGGCTGTCACCATGCTCAATGGTACAACACTATCAAGGAATCGGAACTGGTTGGCGTATATGATGTCGACCCGGCCAAATGCCGCAAGATTGCCGATGAACTTGGCGTTCTGGCCTTTGAGTCGCTTTCTGATATCTATGATAAAGTGGAAGCCGTGTCAATTGTGGTGCCGACTGTATCACACTACGAAGTCGCCGCTCAGGTGATTGAGCGCAGGATACACTGCCTGGTTGAAAAGCCCTTCACGGTCACGGAAAAAGAAGCCGACGACCTGATCATACTGGCTGAAAAATCCGGCGTCGTGTTGACGGTCGGACATATCGAAAGGTTTAACCCGGCCGTGCAGGCCTTGAAGAAATATGAAATAACACCTCGGTTTATTGAAGCCCACCGGCTGGCCGCATTTGACCCGCGCGGTACCGATGTTGCCGTTATTCTGGACCTGATGATTCATGATATAGAGCTGTCATTGTATCTGACCCGCTCGAAAATCCAAAAGATTGACGCGTCCGCGGTGGCGGTTATTTCCGATACCGCCGATATTGCCAATGCCCGGCTGACCTTTGAGAATGGTGCGGTGGCTAATTTAACTGCCAGCAGGATATCGTTACGGCCGATGCGTAAACTCCGTATTTTCCAGAAATCAGGCTATTTCTCTCTCGATCTGGCTGAAAAAAGGGCGGATATCTATCGTCTGGCCGACAATGTGAATAGTTCCGAACCCGGGATGCGAGTCCCATTAGGTAAATCGGGCCATGAGATAATCTATAATAAGACTGGGTCAAAAGATGATGACATGCTGGCCGCCGAGCTGAAATCTTTTCTCAATGTGATACAGACAAATTCCACTCCGGAGATTACCGCCCCGGATGCGGCCGAGGCTCTGAGGGTGGCCATTGAAGTTGAAAAAATCGGCCTGAACGAGGGAACAGGATGAAATGCCCGATTACCGCACGGTAATATTTATCTCCGCCGGCGACCCCTCCGGTGATATCGCCGGTTCTCATCTGATTCAACAGCTAAAAAGTAAATATCGGGGTGTGAGATTCACGGGGCTGGGTGGTTACCGGATGAATGCCGCCGGACAGGAACAGCTTGTGGATGGCGGCAAACTGGCCATATTGGGATTCTGGGAAGTGGCCAAAAAGTATTTTTTCTTTCGCAGTCTAATGAACTCGGCAATCGAACAGATTAAAAAGACAAAGCCGAAAGTGATAATACTAATTGATTATCCAGGTTTTAATTTGAGACTGGCAAAGAGAGTGCGATCAACGGGTATCCCGATAGTCTATTATATTTCACCACAGGTATGGGCATGGCATAAAAAGAGAATATTCGCCATCAAACGTCTGGTTGATTTGATGCTGGTGATACTTCCGTTTGAAACGGATATCTATGACCGCGCCGGTGTGAAAAACCGCTTTGTCGGGCATTACCTGATGGATGATATCGACCCATCGTTTATCAAAGCGCCTTTTGATATAAATACCAATCTGATCGTCCTTATGCCCGGTTCCCGGCCGCAGGAGGTCGAACGAATGCTTCCGACACTTTTGGGGACGGCCGGTTTAATATCAAAAAGAGGGAAATACCGATTTGCCATTGCGGCGGTAAAAGGCGATATTAATTATGAAACTTACATAAAATCATCGCCGGTTCCCGTTGAAATTGCAAGAGGAAAAACGCGGGAACTGATAGCGCAGAGCCGGCTGGTGATTACATCATCAGGTACGGCTACCCTGGAGACGGGAATAATCGGTCGGCCGATGGTGGTAATATATAAAACGGGACTGCTGACTTATCTTATCGCCCGGCGGCTGGTAGCTATCGACAGAATCGCTCTTATAAATATCGCTGCCGGAGAAAAAATTGTCCCGGAGTTGATTCAGAACGACGCCGTTCCCGAGAAAATTGCCGAGGAGGCCTTTCGTTTCCTGAATGATGAACAGATATCATCGGCTGTAGTGGAAAAACTAAACAAGGCCGCCGATCATCTAGGTACGCCCGGAGCGGCGGCACGGGCGGTGGAGTCAATCGGAGAGTTGTTGAATTGCTGACTTTGTATAAAATATTCACGTTTCTTGTATTCTACATCACCTGGCCGTTTACATTCTGGACGCGGCTTTCCGGCTCCCGAAAATGGCATAATCGCCTTGGCTTTTTTGATCATTTCAAGCTTGATGATGATAATGGCAAAACCGACAGTATGCTGATATGGCTGCATGCCTCGTCAATGGGCGAAGTAAGAGTCCTCTCGACTCTGGCCGAGCATCTGAAACGGGCGGATAGTACAGTTGAGCTTTTCATGACGGTTATGACCGACACCGGGTTCGAATACGCTTGTAAGGTGACCGATGATTCGAACCGGGTCGGTTTTCTGCCGCTTGATTACCATGCGCCGATCAGGAGATTCCTTGATACGATCAAGCTCGATGCGGCCGTCTTTATCGAAACCGAAATCTGGCCGAATATGGTTGTTGAACGGAAAAAAGGTTGGATCCCGTTTTTTCTCGCAAATGGACGAGTTTCAAAAAAAGGGGCGGGACGGTACACCTTGTTCAAATCCGGTCTTAAAAAAATATTGGGA
>DAOWOO010000332.1 GCA_030642025.1 Candidatus Zixiibacteriota bacterium
CGGATAATATCAATTCGGAACCGCCGGACAACTCTTTCCAAATATGCGATATCTTATTCTTGATGGCAACAACAATATCCGGCTCAACATCCCGGAAATGCACGGCCAGCGATGCCGGTTTTTCCTCCATATAGTCCTGCAGGCCGTTGTCCAGTATAAAACTTCTGGCTTTCTCAAGCCTTTTGACGGCGTCGTCGTTACGGCTTTTCATGCTATAATTGCCGTCTTTATCCAGCCGTTCCCATCCGTGGGAACCCCATATTTCCGGGAGTTTCTCAAGCTTCAAAAGTGGTTTTAAATCCTCTATGGCCCGTCCGGAGACGATAATTACCGTCGTCCTCTCAGATTCTATCAGCCGATCCAGACGCTCTATTATTCCATCATATGGAAAGGCAAGGTCGCGTCTCTTACGAAATGGGGCCAGGGTGCCGTCATAGTCAAGAAGCAGTAGCCGCGTGTCGGCGCTTTGCAGGTACTTGAAAAACTGATTAATCCTGGGATTCATGGTATTTCTATCAGATATCTCATCAGGCGGCGGCAATCAATCGATTGGCGAAACCGCGGCGCAGGCCGACCATGAGAGTGAGATATTCGCGAAGATGCCGGGTCAGAAGAAAATTCTCACGGACGAATTCGCGCCCCTTGACGCCCATCATTTCCATCATGTTTCGGTGATTCAGCATATACCGCACCCGTTGAGCCATACCCTCGGGGCTGTTTACCAGAAAACCGGTATGGTAGTTTATCACCTGGAGCCGTATTCCGCCGACATCGCCACCGATTACCGGTTTGCCTTTCCACAGGCCTTCGGTAACCGTCAATCCGAATCCCTCGCGTGTCGATTTTTGTACGACTACATCCGAGCAACGCTGAAGGGCGTTGATTGTCCGGTGAGCGTCGGGCGGTAACAGCAGGACATGGATATCATCGTCACCGTCGGCGGCTTCCTGAACCTCCCGAAGCACTTCTGCTCCTTCCGGATCATCATCGGCTCCGCCTCCGGCCAGAACCAGTTGAACCGGTGCGAATTTTCTGATAAGTTTATAGCCCTCAATTACGCCCAGCGGATCCTTGAACCGATCATAGCGCGATACCTGTGTAAGTATGGGCCGATCCGGGTCCAGCTTGAATTTCGACATTACGCCCGCGATTTCGTTTTTAGGCAAATCGATATTTTTATCACTGAGCGGATCAATACTGGGGGCCAGGAGAAACTGGGGATGCGGCAAAGCCTTGGAAAATTGCGCCATGGAGAAAATACTGGCATCGTACTCTTCCAGATGCGGCCGCAGGTACTTCCAAACAGCGCGGTACGGACGGCTGGCGTCTATATGGCACCGCCATATCCATTTCCCCTTACGGTTAGTGCAATGGTGCAGAAGAAGCGCCGGCTGGGGATCGTGAATAAAAACAATATCGGCATCCTGGAGTATCGGGCAGAGTCTCTCGGCGTTTTTTCGGTTAGTTTCTTCGTACGCCTCGATATGTGATTTAAGAAGATTGACCCGTTCTCCCTGCAGGCCGTTGTGGAACATCTTGGTTACATTGAAAAAGGCTTCATTGCCGCCTATGATCTCCCAGGAAGCTTCAATTCCCAACTCCTGCATGAACGGAATCATCCAGGACAGGATTTCAGCCACGCCGCCTCCGGCCCGGGTCGAGTTGACATGCACTACCTTAAGTCCGGTCAGGTTCCCGGCCAACTGCTCCAACTGGTTTAAAACCGCGGGCCCGACAATACTCCGGTATTCTTTCAGCGATCTCATCATCCAGCTCCGTTTCCCGATATACGATTGAATATCTTAACCAGTTCTATTTGCAACTCCCGAAGGCTCATGAAATAAAAATCAAGCCCGGCCAGTTCGTTTATCATCTCAATTCCCCGATTGTTCCAGTCGCGAAGCCACGCAGTGATATCATCGGTATTGTCAGGAGTCCGGCGACGTGCTTCCCAAAAATGATAATAAATTGATCCGGTTGTCATTTTTGAAACGGCCTTGGCCAGATGCTCCGGATATTCGATAGTTCGGTCGGAATCGAAAACCACCGTTGTGGCGCTGTGGAAGAAAAAGGCCCGCTCATGCAACGCCCAGGGAATAGTGTGAATTTCGCTGAGATGATCGTCTATAATATCCAGCAGTACCTTCCTGAGTTCCTCAAGGTCGGTGAAGTCATACGGGTTCAGGATTTCCAGTTTTTCGGACAGGACATGATCGTGCAGCGCGCGTCTTGCCCAGCGGGCGAAATCATTATGAAATTCAGGATCATCGAACGTGGGCCGCAGAACCGTCTCGCAGAAATGATGATAAATCGAATCAAGCGAACATTGGGCCGCCCGCTCGCGAAACTCGCGCAGGTTTATGGCCGGAAGCTGATCGCTGATCCTTACGATAAGGGCGCAATCTTTTATCTGGAAAGGAGTCACATCTCCGATCTTTGTTTTCTGCAGAATGCTTTTGTTGTTTATCCTGTTGCCCATACTATAAACTACTCCTTCTATTTCTGCAAGCCCCCGACAAAAGATGCCGTATTTTTATATTATCGGCGTATTTCAGCGCCGATTTACCAGGGTGCTAAAATCGCCGAACCGCGTCAGATTACACGGATAAAAAGACCCGAATATTTGGAGAAAATCAGCTTTTTATTGATTTAATTTTATAGGTCAGAAGAGCCAGAAGCGATATAAGTGCCTCGGCGATTGTAATCCAGACCCGGTTGATAATGGCAATCGAGGCGGCCACCGGTTCGGTATAAAGCGGCGCCATTAGAGCCGACATGACTCCCTCGCGCACACCCAGCCCGCCGGGGGAGAAGAAGAATATGTAGCCGATATTATACGCCGTGATATATATCCCGACCGATTGCCAGAGTGCCGGTGACGGTGTCTCAACCAGCGCCTTCAGGAAAAAATA
>DAOWOO010000434.1 GCA_030642025.1 Candidatus Zixiibacteriota bacterium
GCCCATGGTGTAGTGCCTGGATATTCTCAGCTCCCAGTCTGAAAACAAGGAACTCTGCCGCGTGGTCAGTGAGGTCAAGGAGGGTGTCCAGGGCGGCTCCACACTGTCCGATTCGCTTGCCCGCCACCCCAAGGTATTCGATCAATTATATTCTAATATGGTTGAGGCCGGTGAAGTGGGTGGTGCCCTCGATGCCATTTTAAATCGCCTGGCGATTTATCGTGAAAAAGCCGATGTTCTGGTCCGCAAGGTCAAGGGCGCTATGGTCTATCCCGCCGTTGTTGTCGTTGTGGCCATATCCGTTACGGTCGGTATGTTGACATTTATTGTCCCGACCTTTGCCAAGATGTTCGGAAGTCTCGGCGCCGAGCTCCCTGAACCAACCCAAGTGGTTCTTAGCGTGAGTAATTTCCTCAGAAGTAATTTCCTGTATCTGTCGGGCGGCCTGATACTGGGCATAATAGCCTTCACTTACTGGATCAGGACCGAATCCGGGCGTGCCACTTTTGATGCCGGATTGTTGAAGGCGCCGATTATCGGTAATCTTGTGCGTAAGTCATCGGTGGCGCGTTTCACGAGGACCCTGGGGACACTTCTTTCTTCGGGTGTATCCATTCTTGAAGCTCTGGAAATTACAGCCAAGACGGCCGGAAATGTTGTTATCGCCAAGGCAATCCGCAAGTCGGTTATGTCGATCGCCGAGGGGGATACGATCACCGGGCCGCTGAAGGAGTCCGGCGTTTTCCCGCCGATGGTGACCCAGATGATTTCTGTCGGCGAGGAGACAGGCGGTCTCGACGATATGCTTTCCAAGATCGCCGATTTTTATGACGAGGAAGTGGATGACGCCGTCAGTGCGCTGACATCGATAATCGAGCCGGTTATCATTGTCCTTATGGGTATTGTTATCGGCGCCATTATGGTGGCCATGTACCTTCCGATGTTCGACATTATCGGGAAGATTTAAATTGAATAAAATTCCGGGACGCCAGTTTAGGGCGTCCCCGTTGTTTCATGCAGGATAATACGTCCACCATCAAGGCATACTGGCTTCTTGCCCCCCGGCTTATCACCTATATTCTAATATCCGGGATAGTTATATTCTGGATGGATTACCCCGGCTTTATCGGGTTTCCCTTTTTCGCTTATTCGCTTTTAACTTTGTTATTGCCGGCCTTAATGGTTGCCCGCCGGTGGCTGGAACTTCGCTTTGTGCTTAAAAGCGTTACCCTGTTTCAGACCATATTTGAAGTCACTGTCATCAGCGGTATTGTTTATACGACCGGCAATATCAATTCCGCCTATTCGGGATTGTATGTTTTGTCGATCATATCAGCGGCCCAGGTCAATCGTTTGTCCAGCACCCTGGGAATTGCCTCAATAGTTTCATTTGGCTATGCCCTGGTTATCTGGTACGGGCTTCGGCTGGGCGGCGTCAGCGGTTCGTCAAGCCGGGCGCTGGAGATATTGTTTTCATCGCAGGATGCCGCCTTTTACAATATTTTTCTGCATATTCTGACCTTCTTTCTTATCGCTTTTATCTCGGGATTTCTGGTGGAGCGCCTGCGGCAGAGAGACCGTCAGCTGGCCGACACATCTCAAGCTTTGCGCCGGGCGCGGCTTGAGACCGATGATATCCTTCGTCATCTCAATTCCGGATTGCTGACCATTGATCCTGAGGGAAGGATTATCTTTTTCAACAGCGCCGCCGAGCAGATTCTGGATTTCCGTGAGGACGAGGTCAGTGGTCTCAATTTCCGTGATGTTTTCGCCAGCCGGATGCCGGAGTTTGTGGAAAATCTGAATGGGGTTCTCCAGTCACATAAATTTTTGCGTCGGGGTGAAGCCCGAATACGCAAACGCGATTATACGGTTATCTATATAGGCATCTCCACGTCGCTGCTGGTCGATGAAACAGGCCGGGTCAGGGGAGTCATCGC
>DAOWOO010000196.1 GCA_030642025.1 Candidatus Zixiibacteriota bacterium
CAGGTTGATAATCGGCTCCGGCGCATCATAGACGCCATTGCCGTTTCTATCATCATAACGTTCGAATTGGCTGAACTGCAAAAACTGGTCGGGATCAAGCCCCTTGCCGGGGTTATTGGGATCGCCCGGCTTCCACAGAACGTCGCGGTTATAATATGAACCTTTCAAATAGTAGTGCATATTCTTGGACAACTGATGAGTCAGCTCCAGGGAATATGACTGCCATTTGACTTCTCCTATTGGCGCCGTGTTGGGAGTATAAATATATTGCCAGTCAAAATCAGTTGATCTGTTGACGCTCGACTTGAAGGAGAAAATCATTTTCATTGTATTTGTCGGCTTCATCATCAGGTTGGCATTAATCGTATAATCATTAATCTGTCGATCAGGTATATCGATTCCGAATAGGTTGAACTTATCGTATTTCATCGGCATAAGCGGACTGGTGTATTTATCATAGCTGTATGCCGAACCGGTTTTGGTCATTTCAGCAAAAAAGAAATAGGTAACTTCTTTGTCTTCGAGAAAATTCAAACCTAAAGCCGGGAGAATCCGGCCCTTTAAAATTGGGTCGGGGCCACTTATGGTAAAATACAAATTGTCGTAGTTTTCGGAATATTTGTTCAACGAATGGTTACCGAAATCATCGGTTATGTACTGCATGGTCACATTGGTATTCTCGGCGGATCCAGTCTGAGTGGTAATCTTGATGATGCCGGAAAGGGCGTTGCCGTATTCCGGGTCAAACCCGTCCTTGATGATACTAATCTCCTGGATCGAGCCGGAAGTCAGCGATAGACCGAGATTGACCGGCCCGTAACCGCCGAGCGGGTCGCCAATAGTAACACCGTCGACAATATACGCAATTTCCCCGGCACGACCGCCGCGGATGATGATTTCACCTTCCGAGGTCGTAACCACACCGGCCGTCTGCTGCAACAACTGGTCAACGTTCTGAACCGGCATTTTCTGAATGACATCGCGCGAGATATTTACGGAGCTGGTTACATTATACCTATCGATAAGGTCCCGGTCGGCCGTTACCTTGATAACCACGTCCAGATCGGTAATCGCCTTCTCAAGGGCGACATTCTGCTCGGTGGTCATGTCAGTCCTGACAATAACCTCAGACACCTCAACGGTACTGTAAGAAACCGATGAAACTTTCAAGGTGTATTCATCCGGAGGAACCAGAATAATAAGAAACTTGCCATCGGGATCGGTCATTGCCCCTTGCGTTGTTCCCAGAATCCGTACTGAGGCGCCAGGAACCGGTTCCCCGGATTCTTTGTCGGTTATCACACCCTTAATTTTGCCGGTAGTGCCGGCCATAACAAGAGTTGACAATATCAATATTCCCGACAAAACGGCCGCTATAATTTTAAGCCTTTCTGGCAGTCTTGTCATCTTTTTTTCCTCCTTAACTCTATTACCTGCATACTTTTTTCCATATTTTTCATGAGGTTTTCTATGGCAACAAACGGCGGTATTTCATCATATATTAAGCACTTTCACGGATGCGGCGGACTGTGAGGATTTTACAGCGTTAAGACGGCTGAAAAAAACCGTCGCAAATTACCTCCTGTTCTCCACTATACCTCACCCATAAAAAACTATAATAGCCCTGTAAGGCGCTTGAAGTCAAGCGGTTTTTTGGGCTCGTATCATTTTATGCGTTCCTCCTTGCCCTCATTATTAATGACTTGCCATGGCCGGTTTTGTTCAAACAATTTCTCTTTTTTCAAGAGGGTTTTTTGAAACATTGAAGGCGCACTCGGAAAGATCTGCAAGATGTTCTTCGAATAGAGCGCTTTCATTAAATTCTATTCCAAGCGATTTTGAGAATTCATTTTGAAATTCTCCCCGAAAATCCGCAATGGTAAAGGCCTTTCCCCGGATATTAATGCCGGATTGGAAACCTCTATCCCCTCTCTGACCCACCGCCGGGGCGTCGGTAATTCCGTTAATCTTTATCGATCCCTGGTGAATTAACGCCGACCCAATCCGCCGCTGGGCTCCGCCGGCGATTTTTTGGCCATTGGCTGTAATCTCATACCGGGACACCGAATCAAAACAGGCGGTCTCGGATTTGGCTTGTCCCGAAAGAAAGGTTCCGCTGTTATATCGCGACCATTCGGCATCTATATTTTTTCGTTTTAAAATATTTACCACCGTCATTGATATCATGGTGTTGACGGCCGAAAGCGAACGCGCCTCTGTGGCCAACAGGTTGATATCAAGCGAAAGACTGAATGTTATTTCACCCGGATCATGGTATATGGCGCGACCGCCGGTAATTCTCCGGACGACAGGAACTTCCGGGTTAAGGCGGCTTTGATCAAGCGCTTTTTCAACTTTCTGATTATATCCGATCGTTATTCCCGGCTTATTCCAGGAGTATAACCGTAATAAGGCCGACGAAGCCAGTTTATGACCAATAACGGCGCCAAAGAGCCACTCGTCGAAAGCCATATTATAATAGACATTACCGCCCGGCGTATAGAAGTAATTCCCGATCGGTTTCATGTTATTTTCGGAATCCGGCATGACCGGAAAATATGCAGAAACCTCTGGAAAAACAAGTGCCCGAACCGACAACAGTTTAATATTGCATTGGATAAACCGGGAAATTATACTCGTCTCATGGCAGTTGAAAGACAATTAACCCCCACTAATAAACTGGTTCTGGCGCTTTTGACGGTGGTAGCGCTTGTTTTTGTCGGCACTTCCGGCCTTATGATGCTTGAGAATATGTCGGTTTTGGATGCTTTATATATGACCATAATTACCCTTTCCACGGTTGGATTCCGTGAGGTGGCGCCCCTGCATACGAGTGGCCGGATATTTATACTTGGTCTGATTGTTGTAGGAGTTGTCGGTATCACATACGGAGCCGCTGCTCTCGGCCGGGTCATAATTGAGGGTGAACTGCGTGAGATAATGGGGAGACGAAAGATGGATAAAAAGATAAAGAAATTGTCGGGACATTATGTGATTGCCGGATTTGGCCGGGTTGGAAGACAGGTGGCCGAGGAATATGTCCGGCACAAAGTTCCTTTTGTGGTAATAGAACAGGACAATACCGCGATTAACTACCTTGATACCACCGGCTATTACTATGTCAACGGTGAGGCCACCGAGGATGACACCCTGATCGCCGCCGGACTGGGACAGGCCAAGGTTCTTGTTTCTACCCTTCCCAGTGAAGCCGACAATGTTTATCTGACCCTGACCGCCCGACATATGAACCCGAACCTGCATATTATCGCTCGCGCCGATCACCCGGAAGGTGAGAAAAAGCTGATGCGCGCCGGGGCTAATACTGTTGTCAGTCCGCATGTCCTGGGCGGTGTGCGGATGGCGATGGCCTCGCTCAGACCTAATGTGGTCGATTTTATGCAGATGACATCACTGGGTAACGATGGACTGGGGATTGAAGAGTTTTCCGTTCCCGAAAGCTGTACTTTCGGTGGCAAAACGCTTGTTGAATCCGGGATTAAGGCTGAGTACGGGGTTACTGTCATAGGTATAAAAAAACCGGATCAGCCGATAAAGATCAATCCCGGCCCGGAATCAGTGATTGTTCCCGGTGATATCTTGATTCTTATCGGAGCCAGCGACAACCTCGAACGGCTGGCGGCACGAATGTCCTGACCGGGGCCTTGATTCAAGACAAAATAGCAGCTTCCGACAGGACGGGCTTCTCGTTCCGCAGAAGCGGAATTCGGGGTTCGGGGTAATGACCTCTGGTTTGGGCACCCAATTACAAAAACGCTACAGGTTTTCATGCAAGTTTTGGCCTAAATAGTGGGGAATATCGGCATAATTCATAGTCCCTCTTTTGGTTACAGGGAAATGGGTTTGTTTTGTTACCATATCAATTTTCGTCATGTTGATTTTGTAGTGATTCTGGTGATTCATCACTTTTACTATTCACCATCAATTAGTTTTCTGGCGGTCGAGCCGCATCTCATAGTGCAGATTAATATTATTGACAGGCATTTTTATCACTCCGTGTAAATGGCTCTTTATTAAAGAAGGCAGGCTGATTAACATCGACATTGTAGCGTTTTTGTATGAAATTAGTTATGTTATTGGGGAGATTGATGGTGAATGAAACGAAGGGATAGTTAGGAGCGCAGGGCTCCTGACCTTGGCTTGTCGGGTAAATTCCAGCCCTCTATCAGGAGAAAGTGATATGGATAACTTTTCTGATATTATTATGGTATATGTCAGTGTGTTTCTTGTTATAGCCGCTTTTTTTATTTTATAC
>DAOWOO010000125.1 GCA_030642025.1 Candidatus Zixiibacteriota bacterium
GGGCCGTGGGCGACGAAATCTACAAAACCTATCAGAATCCAACAGTCGATGGGATTAACTGCGAGTTTCCGTTCGAGGTGGACGCGATCGCCATGCAGTTGCAATTCGCCGTGGCCGGAACTGTTTATGTCTCGGTCGATGTCGAGGAAATCAGCGCCGAATCTCTGCCGGCCTGCCCCCAACCCGGCGGTGTTATCGGTCTATCCGATGAATGGGGTTTTGTTATACCGGGGGCGGGGATGTATATTATAATTGTGCCATTCAATATTCCTGTAACGGTTAACGAGGCCTATTTCTGCGGATTCTATATGGCCAGCAATGTCGCTGATCTGGGCTGTGAAATTATCACCGATAGCGATCCCTATCTATGTGTCAACTGGAATGACTGGGGCGAGGGGTATGTTGATCTGGTGCAAAACTCATACTATAATTTCCCCGGCAATCTGATCCTCTATTCGATCGGCCGTTCCGGTGGATCATCGGGGCTTTTGCCGCTGACCGATTTCAGCTGGCCGCCGGACAGTTCCACGGTTTACGGCAATGTTTATCTGCGGGCCGGCGAGCTGGTGGATACGGTTGATTTCGATTATTGCCGTTTTGAGTATTACAATCCCGGCGCCGGATGGACCACCATTTATGATGACTATACACCCTATGTCTCCCTCCGCAACAGCGTCTTCCCGGCCGATTATCAGGAGGGCTACTCGGCGCTTTGGGACGCTTCCGGTCTGGGCGAGGGCTGGTATCAGCTGGTCTCATCCATCTATGACACCAGAGGTTATTCCACCTCCGACACGATCCAGGTTTATCTCGACAATACCCCGCTTACACCCGAATTCACCAATCCGGAATGGTGCGGAACAATCTGCGACAGCGTCACACTTGTGGCGAATATTCCGGATGAGGATGTGACCTTCGCGCAGTTCGAAACCCGCCCGGCCAATGATACCCTGCGTATCTTTCCGCCACAGCTTTTGCAGTCAAGGTACGGCGATACCGATAACGATACGCTCGATGGCAACGCCTATCTTGAGGGTGAATACGGCGATTTTTATAACGCCCCCACAGCGCTGACAAGCATCATTCGCTATTTCGCCAATCAGGGTTATACCGATGTGGTCAAGGTGGGCACGGCCTATCAGACCGACCGGGAGATTGTGGAAGGGCTGGCCACGGATATTAATGTGCGCCAGAACCTCGGTTCTGAGGATGATAACTTTATCTGGGCGGTGCGTAAATATTTTAAAGATAGGGGTGATCAGTTCGAGGTTAAACTGATAACCACACTTACAGCAAAAATGCTCGATTACATTATGGGCTACAGACTGGGCGCGGCTCTGGTTGCCATCGGCGAACCGTATGGCATGTGGCTGGCGATCACCGAATTCGATCTGCCGCAGAATCAGGACGGCAGCTTTACAGTAAAAATTTACGATACCAAAACCGGAACCATTCTATCGGCGCCGTTGAAATTCGATCCCTATCCGCAGGTTTTTTACGACGGACAATATCGTATAATCGATCTTTGCATGGGCATCCATCCCGAAGCGGATACGGTCAGCCGTACGGTTATCGGTTTGGATTTCAATCCCTCGGATGGTTTCAACTTCTATTGGGATGTTTCCTCTCTGGAAGACGGTATCCATTATGTGACCGTAACCGGAGTCGATCAGGCCGGCCATGCGGGCGATGGTATAGTCCGCACTTATATTTCCTGCCAGACTTATGTTTCCGGGGATGTCAACGGTGATAACTCCGTTAATGTATCCGACGCAGTCTGGCTGATTAATTATGTTTTCACCGGAGGACCCGAACCGCTGCCGTTTTTGCTGAATGGTGACACGAATTGTGATGGTTCTGTTAATGTCTCTGACGCGGTCTGGCTGATAAATTATGTTTTCACCGGCGGACCGCCGCCATGTAACTAACCGAATTTGTATGCGGCGTCAGGAATCCCTTCCTGGCGCTTTTCAGGCCTGGGTGCCCCACAGCTTGCAGCATGTTGAAAAACTTCACAAACTCCCGGCAGCGGGTCTTGACTGAGATGAAATCCAAGTTGTGACCTGCCGCCATTCAACAGCTTATCCCAAATAGCTATTTATTCAAGAATGCTGACTTTGACACAGATCGGACTTTTTCAACAAGCCCTTAAAAGAGTGGGGCACCCTGTGCATGTCTGCCCGTCATTTATTAATACGCGACTTCTTCGGCTAAGCGGTAGCGGCGGTACATACGCGCGTACTGGCCGCCGTTTTCGATTAACTCGGCATGACGGCCAGTTTCAACGATCTTTCCGTCCTCGAGCACATAAATCATATTCGCGCGTTCCAGTGTATCCGGACGATGCGTGATCAGAATCGTGGTCATGTCCGGCATGACCTCACGCAGACGTTCCCACAATGCCGACTCGGTACGAGAATCCAAGGCCGAGGTGCAATCGTCCAGAATCAGAATCTTCGGCTTGCCCGCAAGCGCACGTGCCAAAGCCAGCCTTTGTTTCTGACCGCCCGAGATCGACATGCCGCGTGTGCCGATATAGGTCTGGATGCCTTTCGGGAAAGCCTCGATCTCAGTCTTCAACTGCGATACCTCAATCGCCCAGTTAAGAGTCTCATCGCTGATATTCTCACGGCCGAAAAGGATGTTGTTGCGTACAGTATCCGAAAACAGCGCCGGCTCCTGCGGAACATAACCGACATTGCGGCGCAGATATTCCAGTTCGTAATCCTTCAGTTCGCGTCCATCCACAGTGATTTTGCCAATCACCGGATCAACCAGCCGTGGAATCAGATTAACCAGCCAGCTTTTGCCCGAACCGACCTTGCCGACCAGCGCGATTGTCTCGCCCGCTTTGATATCCATCGAAACCCCGTCGACTATCCGATTCTCAGTACCTGCGAACCAGAAAGAAACATCCTTGAACTGCAAACTTCCGGTGAATTCGCCGTTGCCGTCATGCGAGCCGTCTTCGCTAACCATCGGCTTGACTTTCTCAAGCTCCTGCAGACGGTTGATCGAGACCGCCGACTGACGCGACTTGACCAAAAACTGCCCGATATCAAACATCGGGAAAATCAGGTAGACGATGTAATATACAAACGCCACCAATTTGCCGATTGAGAGACTGGCATTGATGACCATATATCCGCCGGTCAGAAGAACGATGATCACGCCGAACTGCCAGATGTACATATACAGCGAATCGACGATTGTGGTCGCCTTGATGGCCGAAATCTCGGCCGTACGACGGTCCATGATGGTCTCGGTGAACTTTTTTTTCTGCACCTTTTCCTTGACATAGGCCTTGACCACACGAATACCGCTGAAGCAGGCCTCCATGACGTCGTTAAACGAGGAAATCCGCTTCTGCAGATGCTCATACCGTTTGTCCAGCGCCGAGGCGCTTTTGAAAAAGATGAAAATCAAAATGGGCAGCGGCCCGGCTGAGACCAGAGTCAGCATCGGATCAATAGTAGCCATCATAGTCAGAGTGAAAGCCACGAATATGACCGCCTCGTAAAACCGGAATATCCCCGAACAGGCAAACCATGCAAGCTTGGTCTCGACATCGTCGGTCATACGAGTGACCAGATCGCCGGTACGGAACTTGTTAAAAAAGTCCGGTCCCTTTTCGGTGATACCGTCGAAAGCGTTCTGGCGGAAAGCCCATTCCAGCCGCAGGTTCATACAGGCCCTATGCACCTGCACAAAGGCGTATAAAAGCGACGCGATCAGGCCCAGGCTGATTAGCGCCAGCGCGAATGACGCGGCTGTCGAAAGCCCCAGACCGCCTCCCAGGTCATTCAGCCAGCGGGCCAACCAGTTGTCCGGCACCTGTCCGGTTTTGACGAAGTCGACCATGAATTCGATCATTCTCGGGATGGTCACCTGAAAGGCAGCCTGCACGGGGGTAAACAGTAAAAGTATTATCAGAAGATATGGGTATCTCCGGTAATATTTCCACAGCCATTTTATTTTATCCCGCATTTTTCATTACTCCGTTTTTATTCTTGAATTGCAGATGGAACAGTTTCGAATAGTAACCATTCTGCAATAATAAGTCTGTATGAGAGCCGCGTTCGATAATTTCCCCGCGGCGGATAACCAGTATCTCATCGACATCCAGAATCGTCGAGAGCCGATGCGCGATAATCAGGGATGTCCGCCCGGTCATCAGCTTCTTAAGCGAGGCCTGGATTGTCCGTTCGGTTTCCGGATCGACCGAACTTGTGGCCTCATCCAGAAGCAGTATATCCGGATCGCTGACCAGCGCGCGCGCGAAGGAGAGAAGCTGTCTTTCGCCGCGGCTGAAATTGGCTCCCTTCTCGGATACCTCGGTTTTGTATCCTTTTGGAAGTTTGCGAATAAACTTATCCGCTTCCACCAGCCTGGCCGATTCGATGATTTTATCCTCAGTGATATCCTCCGATTCCAGCGAGATGTTATTCCTGACATCATCCGGGAAAAGAAGTATATCCTGCAGAACCAGCGCGAACTTTTTACGCAAATCCGCCCGTGAGATATCACGGATATCGAGGCCGTCGACAGTGATCCGTCCCTTCTGGGGATCATACATCCTCAGCAGCAGATTGATCACCGTGGATTTCCCGCCGCCGGTCACACCCACCAAGGCAAGACGTTGGCCGACCGGAATCTCGAAGCTGACATCCTTTAGGGCGTAGTTGTCATCGCCGGTATACGAGAACCAGACATTCTCGAAACGGATGCCCTCTTTCAACCCGGTCCAGGCGACAGGTTTTTCCGGATCGAGGATTTTTTCCTCGTTCGATAAAAGGGCGAATATCCGTTTGGCTCCGGCGATCGCTTTCTGAATATTGGAAAGCTGTTCCGAAACGCGCCAGATCGGATCGAACGAACGCCAGATCAGGATGATGAACATGCTGATCGTGCCCACCGTGAGATGCCCAGACTGAATCCACATGACGCCCAAAAAGAGCGTCAGCGCCACCATGACATACTCGAAGAAGAACACCGTGTTAAAGTATATCACCACCGCGATATTGGCGTAACGGTCCTCCTCGAATTTCAGGAGGTTGGCATGATTGACCTTCCCGCGCGCGTACTCGCCGCGATGGAATATCTGAATAATCGAGATTCCATGTAGAAACTCGGTCAAAGCCGCGGTTACCTCGGCCATCTTTTTACGTACCGCCAGAAAGTGCGGCGTGGTTTTCTTCTGGAAAATATATGTCAGCGCCGCGATGATCGGTAAAATCATAAACAGGATCAACGCCAGCCGCCAGCTGTAATAAAACATCACGCCGAATATACCGGCGATCAAAAGCATGTCTCCCACAACCAGCAC
>DAOWOO010000115.1 GCA_030642025.1 Candidatus Zixiibacteriota bacterium
AAAGCCCCAAGCGCTGAATATTAAAAAATAGAAAGAAAGAATTGGATAAAGCGATCCATGAAAAATTCTTCTTGCGCCTTCAGCTGTAATTTCAACTGTTTTTACATTTAAGCTTGTTGGCGAAAGAACTAAAAAAACCAGAGGAGGTATGATTATAATGGCTTGTTTTAAATAGCTTATTCGTTGTTTTTTAGGAAAGATATATGAAAAGTAAACCCAAAGAGCTGGAATAGCGGCTGCCCAAACGATTGATGTTTGCGCCCAAAAAATCACACCAGCTACATTCAGAGATAAATCAACGAAAAGAGACGCGCTTAACCAAAAAATTGCCCCGAATATCACTATAGCCTGTGAGCCGGGGCGATATGTCTCGGCTACGGCAGTGACTCTGGCCTCATCGGTTATCGGGAAATCAATCCGTTCCGGAAAAGCGTGGTACTTTCTTGATGATGGTTTGCATGGCTCCTTCTCCGGACGGTTGTACGATCATTGTCGCTACCGGGTACTGACCAGCCGTAATACTACGTGGAAACGCTCGGTGCTGGCCGGGCCGACCTGCGACTCGTTTGATGTCATCTATAAAGATATACTGTTGCCTCCGCTCGATATCGGCGATATTCTCCTGTTCCCGGCCATGGGATCGTACTGCTCGGTTTCGGCGTCATCGTTCAATTCTCTGAGAAAGGCGGAATATGTCGTCATCGAGTAAAAAACCGACAGGTGTTAAAGATTCTTATATTTCCGAATCGTCGATGAATGACCTCTGGAATGTTTGGTACAGCGAATTGCATATGGGCAGCAGCGGTCTGACGGTCAAAGTCAACCGGATTATAGAATCACTGGAATCCAAATATCAGCGGATTGACATTCTCGACACGGATGATTTTGGTAAGGTGCTGGTGCTCTATGGTTCTATCATGGTGGCCGAAAACGACCTGAATTCCTACAATGAAATGCTTACCCATGTCCCGCTTTTTGTGCATCCCAAACCAAATCGTGTACTTATTATCGGAGGCGGCGACGGCGGCGCACTGACCAATGTGGTCAAACACCCCGAAGTCAAATCGGTGACCATGTGCGAGATAGATCGGATGGTGGTGGAGGTTTCCAAGCGCCATTTTCCAAAGCTGACAGCGGGATTCAACGATAAACGCGCCAGAGTACTTTTCAGAGACGGTAAGAAGTTCATTGAAAACGGTAAGCAGAAATTTGATATAATTCTTTTAGACCTATCCGACCCTATCGGCCCGGCGGCGGAACTGTTTCAGAAGAAATTCCACAGGAAAGTGTTTAGACGCTTAAATGACGACGGAATCATGGTCGCCCAATCGGAATCGCCGTACTACAATGCCGGAACAGTTAAGCGAATGTATAAAAACCTGCGGGAAATCTTCCCGATTGTGAAAATGTATTCCTGCCATGTTCCGATATACCCTTCATGTTACTGGACCTTCGCTTTCTGCTCCAAGAAATATCACCCAATAGTTAATTTCGATATCGATAGATATAAGAAGCTGAAATTAAAGAATACTTACTATAACCTGGACGTGCATATCGGATCATTTGCCCTGCCGGAATATGTCAAGAAGCTTATCGGTGACAGATAAAGACCCTAAAAGCTCACTTCCACATCTTCCCTGTCTGAATCAGCTACTTTAAACAGCTCTTTGGATGTATAACCGAGCATTCGGGCAATGAAAATGTCCGGTATTTGCTCAATACGGATATTGAATGTATTAACCGAGTCGTTGTAGAATTCCCGACGGTCGGCAATCTGGTTCTCAATATCGCTGACACGATCCTGAAACTGAAGAAATGATGTATTGGCTTTCAAATCGGGATAGTTTTCCGCCACGGCAAAAAGCGATTTCAAAGCCCCGGCCATCATATTGTCGGCTTTGGCCTTGTCGGAGACAGACTGGGCATCAAGAAAAGCTGTTCGGGCCTTGGTGATTTCGGTTAATACCTTCTCTTCATGTTTCATATACCCCTTGACGGTATTAATCAACTTGGTCAGTTCATCGTGCCGCTGCTTTAAGAGAACATCTATATTGCTCCAGGCTTTTTTAATATTGTTCTTCAGCCTGATCAGGCTGTTGTAAACCGAAATAAAATACCCGATAAGGATTATTATCAAAAACCCGACTATTAGCACAACTACGATAAGTACAGTATTCACATTTTCCTCCTATTGTGTATTGCTTATATGCATGAGCGCCAGCATTCCGCCTATAATAAATATTGGGCCGATAATAAATCCCGCCAGCATACCTTTTTTCAGATGCTTGAGTGTTTCTTTTTCACTACGGTCGAAGATGATAAATGTTTTTTCATTCTCACCCTGTTTTATTATTACATTATCCGGTGCATTACGGTCGTTTGCCGCCGTTCCTAGAACAAACAACGTGTCATTCGGCTCTATATAATATTCCAGATACTTACGATCACCGACTCTGGCTTTGCCTATTTTCACACCGGAAGTTACCGGGATCAATTCCATCTTTGATGTATCGATTTCCGGGTTATCGCCTTTTCCCAGGTTTTTAAGCATATCAAGCAGTGATGATAAACCACTGAATGTATCGACATGCTGGTAAAATGTTTTTTTATGTTTGACCGTAAATTCGGCTCCCTCTGGATTGACCGGAACTTTGCCTGTATCATCGACGGCAATAAACATAACACGCTGGTCGCCGGTACTGATTGTATCCCAACGGTATTTGGTTTTGGTACGTCCTTTGGAGTCGCGCTCAGTATGGCGGCGATATTCCCGAATTTCATATTTATAGTAAACACAATCGGTTTTTGAAAACGGCGATTTTATAAATTCATCGGCCTCAACATGACCGTGAATTTCAGCAATCCCCATCGCCATGGAGCGTATCTTCGAGCGCGGTGTGTCCTTTATAAGGCGGTAATGACGCATCGTTCTGAAGCCATAGTAGAACAGCCCCAGCCCGCCTAAAATAAATGCAATAGTTACAACATATTCCATAGCTTATTAAGACGCGAGCGTATATTATGCAAACGGGACACCGCACGAGTGTCCCGTATTCATTTCATCGGCTTTATAACTGTATCAATTCCACCCGGCGGTTGTTGGCCTTGCCCTCCGGGGAACTGTTGGTATCGATAGGCTTGGACTCGCCCCAGCCTTTGGCTTCGAGATTTCCGCCGGATACTCCGTATTCATTGATTAGATAGGTCCGAACAGACTCAGCACGCTTTTGGGACAGGTCATTATTAAAATCATCGGCGCCATCACTGTCGGTGTGACCCTCAATAGATAGTCTTAAATCGGGCTCATCCTCGAAAAGCCGCCCGATTTCCTTGAGAGTCTTGTATGATTCGCCCTTGATCTTATGCGATCCGGAATCAAAGAGAATGCCATGGGTGACGATTTTGCCATCCTCTTCGAGCTGCTGACGTATGCTCTTGCCGCCTTCCGCAAAGCGGAAACTTTTTATCATGCAGTAATTGCCTTCGTCCTTATAAGGATACATACGTACACGGAAACCTACCGGGCTGAACCCCTCAACTTTAGGTACATTGGCAACCCTTATTTGATCTATAAAGCACTTGATAGAGCGTTTGGTAGCCATAATACGCATTGTGTGGGTTCCCTTGGACAGACGCTCGGTCAATGTCTTGCTTGCAAGGCCTTTGCCCTGAATCTGCAGATCTGTTGATTTCCCACCATTGAATTCGAACTCGCCTACTATTTTATTTGATGCATCCATCCATTGTATGTAATAGTAAGGAACAGTGAATTTTGGTCCGGCGCTGTAAAACTCCATTTCAACCGTATACTTTTCCGGCAGGGGACCCGTGGGCATTTTTGGCATTATATAACCGTCATCGGTGCAGAGAATCCAGTACTCACCGCCCATACGTGCAATTTCGAATACTCCTCGTTCGAGATTCCATCGAAACGGGAACTCGCCCTCTTCCTCATCTTTCAAATCATCATAGAAGATAACCCTGTCGCCGGGGATAAAATCATACTTTGTGTAAAGATTCATGTTTTCGGCAATGGAGGTTGTCGAGACGGATGAACTGCCCGATTGACCACTCGAAGCCGCACCGCTTGGGGCTGAACTTCCTGAAGTACCCTGGCCGTATTCTTTGGTGTATTGTCCCTGTCCCTTGTAACGGAAATACTCATCCGGCATCTCTTTGGCGACTTTTTCAATTGTCTTGGCAAGAAGATTTCGCACCGCCTTTTCCATCGGTTCGTTGGAGTATTTACCCAGTGCGCCGACCAGGACAATATCCTTGGTCCAGCCACCGCCGGCCATGCCGACTTTCCACTTGGTCGCCTTGCCTTCCAGAGACATCGCCTTGATAATCCGTCGGGTTCGGATATCAATCATTTTGATATCCATCAGTATCTTGGCTTCCTTTTTCTTGGCTCCGAAAGCGCCGAAAGCCTTTTTTTTCAGACCGCCCAGAGCGCCACCGGAACCACCGGCATCAGGTTCAAAGCCGGTCACGGCGCCGGTGATCAAAACATCGGCACCCTCCATCAGACCTTTTTCCGGTCCCCGGCCTTCTTCGACATAGCCGGATTCACCGAAATCGATTTCATCAATAAGTTCATCGACTTCTTCCTGGCTGGCCAGGACAATGAACTTGTCATGCTGGGCCAGAGCGGTTGAGAGCATCTCGCCGACTGCTGCGGCAATCTCCCAGGAGCAACCACTGGCCTTGTCCTTAATTTTGCCTACAGCCACTCGCGCCTTGTTGCCCTGGTAGGTAACTTTGTCGCTAATATCCGCCGCCGCCATGCCGCAGATAAAAGCAACCGCCGCCGTTAAAACAATCACGCCGCGTAAAAGTGGTGATCGTACCATAGCATTCTCCCCAAACTAAAGGTTATATTTAACTTTCAATGTTCAGTTGAATTCTGTTATAAGATATATAGATTTTCCCCGGTTGGAGTTCAAGGCTTTTTTAGCAATGGTTGATTTTATAATATTTATACAGGTTTATAAATAACGGCACACTAAACAGAATAAGTGCTATCCCGGTAAATGCGCCTGCAAAACCGTTAAAATATCTGCCTGTAATAAGAGTGGCAAGAATGTGAAGAAATCCATTGGCAAACATAATAACTGAGATAAATATCGCAATCAATGTGGCCAGGCGTTTCCCCTGCCTTAAAAAGAAAAGGATCATCAATAATACAAGAAACATGGCAATATTGATAACAATGAATATGTAAATACTGCCCAATAGCTTAATAATTATGAAATCTCCCATGATTTCTTCAACGACATGGGCAATATACGCAATCAGAAGACCAATATAGAGAATAATTATTTTTCTATCCGGCACTCAAGGCTCCTGCAGAGCATAAATTTGCATGAATTGCTATAAGGACGTCGGCCTGACTATCTTTATAGTCAATCATTCGGCATGCTTATTTCAAGACAGGGCATGGTTATTTCC
>DAOWOO010000259.1 GCA_030642025.1 Candidatus Zixiibacteriota bacterium
AAGCGGATACCGGCGATAGTCTCGACATCCTCCAGGCGGTGTTCGACACCGGGGAATGTTTCCAGTGTCCGGGCGATATTCTCCTGCGGCACACCCACCAGGAGCGAAGCCAGCGATGCGGCGGCGGCATTCTGTAGATTATGCGGCCCGGGGATGCGGATTTTAGACGTATCGACTATGTCGTACTTATCATTACCCACAATGCCGACCAGTGTCTCTCCCCTCTGAAAGACCCCGGCCGGCAGATTGCGGGATATTGAGAAATATATTTTTTGCGCTTCGGTTTTTACGGCGCTTCTGTCGATGGCTGAATCATCGGCGTTTAAAATCAGGTAATCGTTCTTTGTCTGGTTATCCGTGATACGGTATTTGGCCGCCACGTAATTTTCAAAATCGCCGTAGCGATCAAGATGATCAGGAGTGAGATTCAGGATCATGGCGACATGCGGTCGAAACTCCTCGATCAACTCGAGTTGAAAGCTGGATACTTCCACCACCGCGAAACCGCTGTCGGGAATACTCAACACGGCATCGGAAAAGGCATAGCCGATATTGCCGCAAACAACAGCATCAAAACCGGCTTCGGTTAATATGGCACCGGTCAACGTTGTGGTCGTGGTTTTACCGTTGGAACCGGTTATGGCTATTATACGGCCACGGCAAAACCATGAGGCCAGTTCAATTTCAGAGAAGATCGGAATACCGACCGACTGTATCTTTTCAATCATGGGCACCGTCAGGGGCACCCCCGGAGAAAGGATAACAAAGTCAGATTCAAGCAGTCGCTCGGTATGTTCTCCCACCTCGAACTCGATATTGAGCGTTTTCAGTTCGCTGATCTGTTTGGCCAGTTGCTCTGACGCTTTAGAGTCGGATACAAACGGTATTCCGCCCAGGCGGCGAATCAGCCTGGCCGCGGCCATGCCGGAGCGAGCCATGCCGATTATTCCGATTTTTCTTCCCTTAATTCTTTCTCTTGTCGTCATCTTATCTTCAATGTTGAAAGGGTTAACAGGGCAAACAGGGCGCCGATAATCCAGAATCGTGTAACGACTTTGGATTCGGCCCAGCCTTTTAACTCGAAATGATGATGAATCGGCGCCATCTTGAAGACCCGCTTGCCGCCGCGATATCGGTATGACAGTATCTGTATTATTACCGACAGTGCTTCGATAACGAAAACGCCGCCGACAATCACCAGTAACAGTTCTTTTTTTGCAAGTATGGCCACCGCTCCCAGCGCACCGCCAAGAGCCAGCGCGCCGGTATCCCCCATGAACACCTCGGCCGGATTGGAGTTGAACCACAGGAAACCGAGCGCGGCCCCCACCACCGCTCCGCAGAATACGGCCAGTTCACCGACACCCGGAACATAGTCAATCTGAAGATAGCGCGAGAAGTCGGCCCGTCCGGAGATATAAACCACACCGGTGAAAACCAAAAAGCAGATTCCGGTAAGACCGATAGCCAGCCCGTCACAACCGTCGGTAAGATTAACGGCATTGGACGAACCGGTTATCACTATCATGATAAACGGAATGTAGAGCACACCCAGATAGAGCATAAAGTTCTTTAAAAACGGGATTCCGGTGGTACCGTCAAGACTTGAATTGGGCGGGGCAAAGGTCAGAATCAACCCGAAAATCAGACCCAGTGAAAGCTGGCCGATCAGTTTTTTGCGGGCCACCATTCCCTTGGAATGCCCCTTGACCGCCTTGAGATAGTCGTCCATAAACCCGATCACGCCCAGCCAGAGCGTCGTTCCCAGAAGCATCAGTATGAAATAATTGGTCAGATCGGCCCAGAGCAGAGTAGGGATAATAATCGCCGCGAGAATAATTATCCCGCCCATGGTGGGGGTGCCTTCCTTGACCAGATGTGACTTCGGTCCTTCGGCGCGAATCTTTTCTTTGACTTGGTACTTTTTCAGAAGCCGAATAAATAACGGGCCAAGAAACAGGGATATTAAAATCGCTGTTATGGTTGCCGCCGCGGTCCGGAAGGTAATATACCGGAACAGGTTGAACCCCGACACATAGGCGACCAGATGCGTAAACAGATGGTAAAACATATCAATTATCCCGGAGGGCGGCTCCTTTTAAAAGGGTGATGATTTTTTCCAGCGCAATACCGCGCGATGCTTTCAGATAGACAATATCCCCCCTCGATATATTGTCTAATAAATACTCGCCGGCTGTTGCCGAGTCAGCGAAATGCTTTATATTTTCCTCATTACTTCCTGATTCAAGGGCGGTGCGATATATCTCCATGGACAGCGGCCCGACGGTAAGTACAAGATCAAAGTATTGCAGGGCTGTCAGCCTGCCTGTTTCGCGGTGGAATTCTATTTCATGCTCGCCCAGCTCCAGCATATCGCCGATGACAATCACCGACCGGTGATTCTTCATGTTGCGGCTCTTGAGGTAATTCTCAAATGATATCAGACCGGCCCGCATCGAAGCCGGGTTGGCATTATAGCAGTCGGCGATAATTGTCAGCGAGTTGACCGATTCGATTTCACCGCGGTACGGTGCCAGGGTATAGTGAATATCATTCAGGCTGTCAGGTGAGATATCCAGATCCAGGGCTTTACAGGCGGCATAACCGGCCAGGAAATTATATATCTGGTATTCGCCGAACAGACGAATCGACAGATCGTGCCCGTCAATCCTATACTTAAGGAATCCATCATTATCGACACCGGTTTTCCGCGCCGTGATATCCGCCCCGGCAGTACAACCGAAAGTAACAAAACGGCGATTGCGTTTTTGGGCTTCCGCCTTGAGATATGTGTCATCGGCATTGATAACGGCCGGATTTTCCTGCGGTATGGCGTCGATCAGTCGGAATTTTTCTTTGGTGACCGTTTCCATAGTACCCATAGTTTCCAGGTGAGTCGGGCCGATATTGGTAATCACGGCAACATCGGGTCTCAAAATATCGGCCAGCGGTATCATCTCTCCGGGAACCGAGACGCCCAGTTCAAATACCGCAAACATGGTTTCTTCAGGCATGGAGAAAATCGCCAGCGGCAGACCGTACTGATTATTCAGATTACCCCGTGACCGGTATGTTTTATCATACTTGCCTTTTATCATCGAGTATGTCAATTCCTTGGTGGTGGTCTTGCCGTTTGACCCGGTGACCGCAATATACCGGGCATTAACGCGGTCACAGTATATTTTGGCCAATTGCATCATTGCTTTATGGGTATCAGGAACGGTAATCATCGGCACCGAAGTACTGAGAGCATCCAGCCGCGGAAAATCATTGGCTACCAGGACGGCGGAACTTCCCTTTTTTACGGCCTGATCGATAAAGGTATGGCCGTCATTCTTATCACCGACAATCGCCACGAAGAGCTGATCGGTGCTGACGCTGCGCGAGTCAATCGTTACCCCTGTGAAGCGCGTCCCGGAGAACTTTTCATTCACCAGGTTGCCCTGCACCATATCTGCCAGTGTCTTTATATCCAAGGTTATCACCCGCTATTTTCCTTTGTGTATTGCATCTCGGCCAGGACCGCTTTGACTTCCTTCGTATCCTCAAAGGGATGGCGCACCCCGTTGACATCCTGATAATCCTCCGCTCCCTTACCGGCGATAAGTACCGTATCC
>DAOWOO010000204.1 GCA_030642025.1 Candidatus Zixiibacteriota bacterium
CAATGCCGCTAAATTCGTGGAGCAATTACTAACCGGTAACTATCAGCCGTCCGACCAGCCTGTCGATGCGGACATGTACACCGCCGGCACCCTTGCCCGGAAATATGCCGCCGTTTTGGGCCGCGTGCTTAGCAGGAAGGCATAGAATGTATATCTCCGTTATCATAATCAGTTTCAACGGCATGGATTTTATTGATGATTGCCTGTCAAGTGTGCAGATGTCGCTTACTGAGGTTGATTCGGAGACTATTGTTGTTGATAACGGCTCGACCGACGGAACGGTTGAGTGGATTAAGTCGCATTTTCCGAGTGTGAAAATCATTGAAAACAGTTCCAACCGGGGGTTTGCACCGGCGGTTAATCAGGGTATTAAAGCGGCTCAGGGTGAATTTCTGTTTCTTTTAAACCAGGATACTCGTATCAGGAATCGGGCCATAGTCAGTCTGGCCGAAAGAATGGAGAATGACAGTACTATCGGTACCATCGGTCCGAAACTGGTTGATTTCAAGGGAAACCTTCAGAAAACATGTCGAAAATTCCCCCGTTATCGCGACCTGTTTCTGGAGTTCTCCGGGTTGATCTGTCTTTTCCCCAAATCAAGGCTATTCGGTGGTTGGAAAATGGGCTGGTTTGATCATGCAACTGAGCGGGAAGTCGATCAGCCGATGGGCGCCGCCCTGATGATCCGCCGGAGTGTGATTGAAAAAATCGGGCTATTTGATGAGAATTTGAAAATCTTTTTCAATGATGTCGATTTCTGCCGACGAGCGATTGAGGCCGGTTATCGTAATTTGTTTTATCCCGATGCCGTGGTGGAACATTACTACGGTGGCACAATTCGCGGGATGAAACCGCAGATGGTCGTGGAATCTCATCGGGCAATGTATCGGTACTTTAAAAAAAACAACAGGGGAATTATGGGATTTCCCCTGTTGCTTTTATGGGGGGGCGTTCTTATGATTACCGCATACATCAGAGCGCTCTGGCATGCAATCGTGAAAAAGTAACTATCTTAATAGAACCATTTTTCTTGTCTCTTCCGATTCCCCGGCTTTAAGCCGGTAGAAATATACCCCCGAGGGCGCCATTGAGCCATTTACTGTAGTACCGTGCCATTCAACATAATGTATCCCCGCACTCTGTCCCGTTATATTTTCGCTCCAGACAAACTGACCGAGGATATTGTAAATGGTGAGGGTTACATCACATCTATCCGACAGGGAATAGGCGATAGTGGTTGCCGGGTTGAACGGATTGGGAAAATTCTGCTTCAACTCAAATAATGTCGGCAGGATATTGTCGCCTTCATCATCCGCGCCAAGCACCGTCTGCGGGCTCAACAGACCGTGAGCTACTGTATATCCGTCCTTCATAGCGGTAACGTAATATTCCTCGTCCGGGTTGATTATTGTGGTCAGGGCGAGATTACCGCTCTGATCCGTCACGCCTTCCTCAATCACCACTCCGCCCGATGATAGGATAATGTTGGCATCTGGAACCGGAAATTTGGTGCTGGAAGTGTTGATTTCATATCGGTTTTCGGTAATCGGATTGGCCTCATAAGAAAGATTGCTCGGTTCTTCGGTATATATCCTTAAGGTTGGGTCACCATAGTAATTCTGTCCATAAATCAGGTCGCGATAAAACGGGTAATCTAGCCAGGACAAGTACATTGCTTCCACCGGAGAGCCGTCGGCCTCATCGAACAGGTACCGGGTAAATGCTTGCTGGAGAAGATAGCTTGAGTACACCCATCCCCAGCGGGTGTTAGCCACCATGCCGACCGCTCCCGAAGCCTCGGCGGAAATCAGCCGCTCGACCAGAGACCAGTCGCTGCTTTCACCGTCAAGAGAATCCAGTTCATAACCGCCCACCTTGCAGGCCAATGAATAGTAAAATGAAACCTTGCCGTTCTGCGCCAGTTCGGTCAGGCTGCCCTGCCCGTCGCCTTGCGGCGGAGTCAGTACAAACGAGGCCGGCCAGTCGCCGTATCCCGAAGAACGAACCATGAATCCATCTACGCGGCCATGATTGATAATGTGTATAATACCGTAACCCTCGCCGATTAAATCAACACTCTCCGCTCCCGATGGATTGGTCGGGTTGGGATCAATTCCGGACGGATCCTCCACGGCGCTGGTCGTGTCGATTGAAAATTGCGCCGGCATTTCCCCGGCAATGACACCATGCTGACCGTTGGCCGGGTAGTCTCGCATCTGGTCGGCCGAAAAGAAAAGCGAACGGGTCAGATAGGAATAATCACCGCCTCCCGGATCGGTCAGGTAGGTTAACAGCTTGTCAATGTAATTACCGACCGCCGTGGCGCTTCGAACCGGCAGACGCCCGACTTTCAACTCGGGCGTAAGGTCCGGGTCATCATGAGTCGGCTCTCCCCAGACGCCGTCACCGTCGGCATCCCAGTCGCCGTCCATATCGGCAAAATACAGATCCGAAGGCATAAAGAGGTATGCATCTTCCGGGTAAACACTGGTATTATAATAATACAGATAACGCACCGGAACCGTGAGTTCATCACCCCCGAGTAACACATATCTTCCGCCGGCATTGTAAAAGTCGATCAGGTAGTTGCGGACTTTCTCGGCATCGTCAATACCCGGGTAATAATAGAATATTGAATCAGTCAGGGCGATAGCGGTACTTATACCTGAGGTATTTTTGAAAACCGACAGTATCTGAAAAACGCTGTCAAGCTCCGGTGTGGTGATAATAACCAGATCGCATTCCAGGGGAAGGCCGGTTTCGGCAGATGATTTCGCGATTCGATTTCTCGTGGTCGGCGCTTCGGTATCTGTAATGTGTTCGGCTATGTCAGATTTTACGGCCTCCGTTGTGATCGCGCCGTCGATATCAAGTATTATGGTGCTGTTAAAAATGATATTGTTGTCAATATCAAGTGTAACCGGAAGGATTGACACTGCCAGGAATGATTTATCGTCCAAACGCAATTTTTCAACCGAGTAAATAACATCATTAAGTTTGGAATCATCTCTGGCTGGCGAATAAATATCTCTCTCAGTATCGCCGGTTTTTAAATTATCAAATGAACTGTATTCGGCCGGGATGGCGCCTAAAACAGTCGAGTTTTCCACCTGTGCCGAAACAACTGCCTCACCGGCGATATTCCCATACTCAAAAAAGACGGTCTTAACAGGAATCGAAAAGCCTGCATTAACATTGATTTCCGCCAGACCGGGGTAAGAGATATGATGCCCGTTGTTTTCATAGCCAAGAGAATCTTGAGAAAATATCAGGGTTGCTTCTCCGGCGAAAACCGGGCATATCGGGAAAATAAGTATTGATGTCAAAATCAGCGATATTATAGCCCTCTTTTTCATATCCGGTCTCCTGTTTCACAATGAATCCGGGCTATAAAGATGCATGAGGCTTGCCTTTTTCGGGGTTACGGAATATTTATTTGGCTCTCGTGTAAGTCATTGTCTCGCACTATGGTGGGCTATAACCGGAATGTGTCGACAGATCGGGGCTGAAGTAAACCGCAAAAATCTATGGTTTATTCCCTATACTTTATAGAGATAAGGTAAAGAAAGTATTTAAGTATTGTAGGCTAAATGATCTTGAGAACTGCAAATATACCAACCTGTTGCCTGTTCTTATTTAAACAATTCCTTTTACTTATTGAGAAATAACGGCTTATATCCACAAAATAGTGATATTTTTCTCTTGACAAACCTGACAATAAAATGCTTTAATAGGGTAGATTCTGGAGAAAAGTGGAGAGAAGTGGAGGATACCCGGTGGATGGCTTCTACGGCCAGTTTGAAGTAACAATGGACGAAAAGGGGCGAATCTCCCTGCCGTCAAGGCTGCGTCCCGCAGTCAAAAAAGACCGTAAGGAAAAGGAAGTCTTTGTCTTAACAAAGGGTCTCGATGGTTGTCTTGCACTTTATCCCAAATATCAATGGGAGCTGATTCAGAAACGCCTGGATGCCCTAAGTTTTACCAGCAAAGATTTCAGGTTTTTCAGCCGTCAGCTTCATTCAGTAGCGGTATTGTTGACTCTTGACCGTCAGGGCCGGATGCTTATCCCATCGCATTTACAACAGAATGCCGGTTTGGAGAAGGAAGTTCTGGTGTTGGGCGCATACCGATGGATTGAAATCTGGAATCCAAGGCTCTACCAGAGCTATCTGGAGCAATATGGTCAGAGTTATGAAGAG
>DAOWOO010000014.1 GCA_030642025.1 Candidatus Zixiibacteriota bacterium
ATCTTCATACCCCGAAGGACGGTTTCCAGATCAGTATTGTAAAAGGCCGAATACCGGTGCTTGAGAATGACTTTCTCGCCGGGATGCGGTTCCAGCTCCGGGTGGATTTCGCTTTCAGCAGTACCTTCCAGGCACATGCCGTCCCACCACCAACCCATGATTCCAACATCGGTGCCATCGGGGTGGTGCACATGCCGGGTAAAAATCACCGGCCGTTTCAGTCGGCGGAATGATTCCAGCAGTTTTTTGACATTGGGAAGGATAGTTTCTCCGGCGCCCAGATAAGCAGGTGCATCCGGCTGAAGAAAATAGTTCTGCATATCAATAACCAGAAGCACAGCCTTGCTGTGTTTTATTTTCAGATGATCCCGGTTCAGACGGGCTATCTCATCAAGCCACAACTGCGTTTTTTTACTCAGTGTTTTGGCAGTTACGTACGGTTCCATATTATTTTACGCCTCGATGCTTTTATACTATTTTACCGGTTGCATACCGAAAACCCGGAAGAGGAAGGCATATTCATCGGCAACTTCTTCAATCACCTTATTAGTCGGTTTTCCACCTCCGTGTCCCGCTTTGGTTTCGATTCGAAGCAATATCGGATTTTTTCCGGAATCGGCCGCCTGAAGTGCCGCCGCAAATTTCTTGGCGTGCGACGGGACAACCCGGTCGTCGGTATCGGCCGAGCTTATCAGGGTTGCCGGATAGGTGACACCCTTTATGATATTATGATATGGCGACCAAGCGCGGATAAATTCAAAATGCTCCGGATTGGCCTCGGCATTTCCGTATTCGCCTATCCACCAGTGACCGCATCCGAGTTTATGGTAACGAAGCATATCGGTCAGCGGGACGGCGCAATTGACCGCCCCGAACAGGTCGGGTCTCTGCACCATGCAGGCGGCCACCAAAAGTCCGCCGTTACTGCCGCCCTCAATGGCCAGCCGAGATGAACAGGTAAATTCGTTGTCAATCAGCCACTCGGCAGCGGCGATGAAATCATCATAGACATTCTGTTTCTTTTCAAGCATTCCGGCCTGATGCCATTCTTCGCCGTACTCTCCCCCGCCCCGGAGACAGGCGACCGCGTAAACACCGCCGTTTTCCAGCCAGATCGTTCGTGCATTGGAAAAATATGGTGTCTGGCTGACCTGAAAGCCGCCGTAACCATATAAAATCGTCGGGTTGTTGGCGTCAAGCGGGATATCCTTTTTATAAGTCAGGAACATCGGGATTTTTGTCCCGTCTTTTGATTTATAGAAAACCTGCCGGGAAATATAAAGGCTCGGATCGAAATCAATATCGGGAGTATAAAACAGGTTCAATTCATTCGATTCGAAATCATAGCGAAAAATAGTTGCAGGATATAGATACGAACTGAAACTGACAAATAACTCGGTGTCCTCACACTGCCCGGAAAGACCATATAACGAACCGATCGTGGGAAAATTTATCTCCTTTATAAAAGCCCCGTTAAGATCATAGAGCAATAGCCGGTTGTAGGCATCATGCATGAAAGAGATCACCAAATGGCCTCCGATTATCTTCACCCGATGAATGACATCGTTCTGCTCGGGCAATATCTCCCGCCAGTTTTCCGATTCGGGATGGCTGATATCGACGGCAATTATTCTGCCCCGGGGAGCATCAAGGTCAGTCCTGAAATAGAAAACCGTTCCGATATTATTGATGAAGCGATACCCGGCATCGGCTTTGTCAAGAAGTCTGACGAATTCGCCATCACTATCAACTTCCCGATAATAAAACCTGTTTTCTCTATCAGTTCCATGCCAGACATAGAGAACCAGATATTTGCCATCATCAGTCATTTCAGGTGCAAAACCCAGCGTTTTATCATCCGGCCTTTCATATACAAGAATATCTTCAGACTGCTCTGTTCCGAGAGTATGCCAGTAAACGCGATTATAATAGGTTCGATCCTCCGGTGCGATACTGTCCGGGTGGGGGTAACGATCATAGAAAAAGCCGGAATTGTCATGTTTCCAGGCGGCATCTCCACCGCGAAGCCATTTTATGGTTTCCGGATATTCCTCCCCGGTTTCAATATTACGGATTCGCAGACCGGTTCGGTCGCTGCCGCTTTGAGAAATACCATAAGCCAAAAGTGAGGCATCATGGCTGAACGAAGTCGACATGACCGCAACGGTTCCGTCTTCGCTGAGTGTGTTGGGATCGAGCACGATTACCGGTTCGGCATCAAGCGATTCCTGCATATACAGCACCGCGTGATCCTGCAAACCGTCGTTCTTTTTGAAAAAGTACCTTCCCCCCTTTTTCTTCGGAGTGGTATAACGAACATAGTTTAAAAGAGAGATATACCGATTTTTTATTTTCTCCCTGACCGGGGTATTGACAAAATCAGCCGTCAATTTATTCTGAGCCGCCACCCAGGCAACGGTTTCATCGGAGTCGGCATCCTCCAGCCAGCGGTATGGGTCGGGTATTTTAACGCCGTGATACAGGTCGAATGCGTCTCCCGTATGAGCGGCAGGATAACTGATTTTATCAATATTATCCTGAGTTAACACGGGGGCATAAAATAGCAAAACAAATAGTGTCGAGGCTATTGCCACACGCCGGATGATAATTCTATCAGATTCGTGACTCATCAGAGGTTCTCCTAATCAGAAATTTGAGTAATTCATAAAAGGATAATACTTTATGAAATCAAATGCAAAGGCATAAGATCCTGTTGAATCATCAGTTTTTTATCAGCAGGACTATGACGAAAAGCGACACTGAGGCGGGCAGGGCAACTGAAAACGATATTGAAAGGAAAAAACTGGCAAAAAACGACAGGGCCACCGACGGCAAAATTACAATTCGAATAAGCTTGAAGATTATGTTAATCAGACTTTGTATAATTAATACGGCGATAGTCACAACGAGAATTATTGCGGCAATGCTTCCCCCGGCGCCAAAATCCTCCGATATCATGTCTTTCAAAGCAGTCAATCCGTCAGGAATATGACCCAGGATGCCTTCAAGTAATTGAAGCAAATCACTCATAGAACACCATTTTTTCACGGTTTCAACCGAATGGTTGAAATCAGAGTTACCCTGTTTGTACAATTATAAGTTAAATTATTACTTCAAGGCTGTCCACTATAAAAGTGAAGTCGGACCAAAAATATGTATCTATGATGTAAGGCGTTAATATACAGAACAATAACGCCAATCAGGTAAATGCCAGCTTTAAGCTCTGCGAAGGCTATTGACCGCCTCGGCCACAGAATTGAAGCATTTGAAGAGGGTGCATACATGGGTCACTTCAAAATATCAATCACTTTGTCACACATCCCGGCCATTCTCAGATCACCGTTATTTTTCCGAAGGGTTTCCCGTCCGGTCATGCATATTCCCACGCGGCGCGAGTTGGTCCACTCGACATTGACCAGCCCCTTTTCAACAAAACTGTCAATCATATTGATGATCTTTAAATCCTCGGACTCGCCCATCAGTCGGCCGCAAAGCTCGAGGATACCAACCCCGTTTTCCTCTCTGAACTTATGTTTCATTCCGGTCCCCAAGTTTGAGATTAACAGGATAAATTAAATCATAATTTCGCAGAATATACTTGAATTGTCAACATTGTAGATATTAAAGGAGTGCAAGAGAAATTATTGCGGACTATGCCCGACTGGCTTCTTCGCTTTGGAGATATTCACTTTTATGACGTCCGGTAATATCGCGGATAATGGCGACAACCTCATCGCCGTTGCATGCCGTCATCCTTGACTCGTACTGACGCATCTCATCATTAATCTCAAGTTGATATTCAAACACTTGAATTTCGCGAGTTGCCAGGGCTTGTTTAATATGTGTTAATACCTGATCGGCAATATACGAAGGCATAACATTTACGATTTTTACGCCGATAAAATTCTCTTCGGGAAGAACAAGATCTTTTTTGGCGCCCTTATAACTTAGAAAAGTGCCGTTTCGGTCAAGCTGGAAAACCATATCAGGAATGGCGTTTAAAATGGCCCTTGTTTTCGCCTCGCTTTTAAGGAGTCTTTCCTCGGCGAGTTTCCGCTCGGTAATATCCCGCACCAGCCCCTGGATCACTTTGCCGCCTCCAAGATCGATTACACTTGCCGAAAGCTCAGCGGAAAAAACAGTGGCGTCCTTTCTTACGAAGTCAAGCTCCAAATTGACCGCTCCTTCCCTCTGGATAGCATCAAAGGCCTTCCTGCTGTCCGGCAAAACCGACGCAGGGTGTAACTGCAAAACTTTCATAGACAACATCTCGGTCCGGCCGTACCCGAAAAGTTCAGCCGCCTTGTTATTGACATCTATCATATTGCCGCTCAGATCATGAATAAATATCGCCTCATTGGACAGGTGAAACAGGCTGCTGAATTTTCTTTCGCTTTCCCGCAAAGCCTCCACTGCCCTTTTGCGTTTTGAGAGTATTGACTGAATGAAACTACTGGATGAAATCAGGATAAATGATACTAAAGTGCGTATCCATATTGAAGTTGATGATGGAGAAAATACCTGATCGGCAAAATTACTCTCTTGAAATAAAAATGCATGCACCGCCGCATCAAGTGCCCAGAATGCAGCACAGAGACCAAGTCCGATCCAGATAATGTTACCTTCAATTTTGCTCAAAACAGTATTCATAATAGACAAAAGCTTTCGTCTGCGTATAATGTCCTGACAAAGGTGTCGATTTTGCCAGTTATCAAATGGCAGACTTCAAAAATGCTTTCCCTGCTTATATTATCGGCTGTTTCAATAGACATATTTACATTTTGGCGAATCAGCCGGAATAAGGCCATGGCGGCAGATCGATTCGGCGCGGTTTGTCCTTTCGATACCCCAGCGCATAGTCGGCCTGCATCAATTTATGAATCTCCCGTGTTCCCTCATATATGGACGCTCCCTTGCAGTTGCGGTAATATCTTTCCACCGGGTATTCATCGGAGAATCCGTAGGCACCATGAACCTGGACAGCATCAGTCGATGCCTTCTCCGCTTCCCGGCAGGCAATCCATTTGGCCAGCGAGGTTTCTCTGGTGGCACGAATACCGGCGTTGCGCATCCACCCGGCTTTAAGCCACAGAAGTCTTGAATATTCATACCCTGCGGCCATTCCGGCAATCATCTCCTTGACCAACTGATGCCCGGCAATCGGAACATCAAAAGCGCTGCGAACCAGGGAGTATTCAACACTGGCATCCAAGCAGGCTTTGATAAGCCCGGTCGACCCGGAAGCCACGGTATATCGCCCCTGTTCGAGACAGAACATGGCGATGCCGAACCCCTCACCTTCGTTGCCGAGAAGATTCTCCGCGGGAACTTCGGTATCTTGCATTGAAATCCAGCCGGTGTTCCCGGCGCGGATACCCAGCTTGCCGTGGATGGTTCCGGTGGTCACACCCGGAAAGAACCGCTCAACAATAAAACCTGAAATCCCGCTGTGGTCGCGTTTCCGCTTTTTCTCAAGATCAGTCCAGGCAAATATCAGGAAATTGTCAGCCACATCGGCCAGGCTGATCCACATCTTCTCACCATTGAGAATATACTTGTCACCCTTGCGCACGGCAGTGGTCTGAAGACCAACGGCATCGGAACCTGCGTTCGGTTCGGTTAGTCCGTAAGTCCCAATTTTCTCGCCCTTCGTCTGGGGAACAAGATATTTCTCTTTCTGATAATCAGTTCCCCACGAAAGCAGGGTCAGGGAGTTGAGACCGATATGAACCGAAAGAATAACGCGGGCTGATGTGTCACCATATTCCAGTTCCTCGCAGGCCAGACCAAGTGATATATAATCCATACCGGTGCCGCCGTATTTTTCAGGGATACATATTCCGAGAATATCGGCCTCCGCCATTTTTTTAAGAATAGATCCATCAAAATGCTCGTTCCGGTCGTTTTCCCGGATATCCGGTATGATATATTTTGCCGCAAAATCGCGGCATAGTTCCTGAACCGAAAGATGGTCATCGGTAAATTCAAAATTCATGTATGCTCCCGATGTTATATTTCCATACTACATTATTTATCATAACGGCCCGATATCTCATATCCAAGGCCAAAGCATCAGACCATAATCCTGATAAAACACACCTAAAGTATCACATTAACAATAGCATATAATGCTCCGGCAGACAGCGAGCTAATCAGATTGACCATATCATTATCGAAAAATCTGACGCCCCTGATAAGTTGATTGTGGCGTTCTCCGGATATTGGCCTCTCGGTAATTCTGTCTGTTTCACCACACCTGAATTGTCTCTGAATTGTAGCGCCGAGAATTGAGTCAATCAAAGAACCGCCAAAACCGGCCAGTGATGCTGTAATCCAGAAAAAAGGTGACAACGAAACATCACCACTTATCCATAACACCACCGGGATTGCAGATAAGGCGGCCAATATTGAACCAAGCAGAGAAGCGGCCGTTCCCAGAATGGTCACGCCTCCTGACTGTCCCGACTCGACCCTGCCGAATGTTACTATTGAAACCGGCTTTGATCGACTTAAAGTCCCAATTTCAGTGGCCCAGGTATCTGCCGTTGCCTCACAGACCGCGGCCAAATATACAAAGAGCCACAGGTTCTCTTGTGAAACTGTGAATATTATCACAGTCATTGCCGCCGCTCCCCCGTTGGCGAGGACTTGCCTTATATCACGCGGGCCGGATTTATCGGCCAGTTTCATCGAGTATTCTTTAGATTGGTGTTTAATCTGAGACAAAAGACTGGATGACACGAAGAAAAAAATGAGCGGCACGGCAAAGACTATCCCCCCGAGGCCGAAAATAATTGTTCCGATTATAATCATCCCGATCGAACCGCTAATGGTAAGAGCCTTTAGCCGGTATGACAAAACAGCCATTAAAAACGCTATTCCCAGACCTGCCGCAATCTGGATCGGATTTAGGATATGCGTTTCCATTGCCATAAAATACACTTTAATCGCGCCAATATCATTAAAAATAACGGCCCGTCAGAATATTTCATAAAAATATGGCTTGTGAAGTAAATCACATTATATTCCAAAATCCTGTTGACAATTATATCCCCAGCCTGTAAATTTCGACCCTAAATCTAATGCAGTAAAGAGCTTGGTAATAAGATTTGAAAACAATAGATATTCTCGGGCATAAAGCCTCCAACCTGCAAATAATTAATAGCTTAATAAAACCTCATGTAAGGGAGTCGTAGATGGATTATTGGATTTACCTGTACGCTGCTCAGATCCTGGGGGTGGTGGGTATCTTCTTTGCGCTGATACTCTACTTCACCATCAAGTCTAAAGATGCGGGCAATGACCTTATGAAAGACATCGCCGATCAAATTGCCAAAGGATCGATGGTCTTTCTCAAACGCGAGTATTCTATTCTTGCGATTTTCGTCATTGTCGTTTTCCTGCTTTTATTGTGGAAAATCTCAACGGCAACCGCCATCGCTTTCATCTCCGGCGCAATCAGCTCGATGCTGGCCGGTTACTTTGGAATGCAGGCGGCCACCAAGGCCAATGTTCGGACTGCGGCTGCAGCCAAGAACTCCGGTCAGGGCGGGGCACTTTCGATAGCCTTCACTGGCGGGGCTGTTATGGGTATGTCGGTGGCCGCACTGGGTCTTCTTGGTATCGGAATACTTACATACCTGGTTTTCAGACTCGACTTTTTTAGCTGGCCTGACCTGGCCGGATACGGCATGGGCGCATCATCGATAGCACTGTTTGCCCGTGTTGGCGGCGGTATTTATACCAAGTCGGCCGATGTCGGCGCTGACCTGGTTGGTAAAATTGAAGCGGGTATTCCCGAAGATGACCCGCGTAACCCGGCGGTTATTGCCGATAACGTGGGTGACAACGTCGGCGATACGGCCGGAATGGGCGCCGACCTGTTTGAATCGTATGTAGGTTCCATTATCGCTACTATCGCCATCGCGGCGGTAGCACTGGGCAATCAGATACCAAGCGGTGAGATTCTGGCCAAGGTTCTTCTTCCGATAGCAATGGCCTCAGCCGGTATTATCGCCTCGATTCTCGGCGTGCTTTCGGTCAAGGCCTTCGCCAATATGAAGAACCCGGCGGCTGTTTTGCGTGTGGTAACATATGTGGCATCAGTTGTTCTGTTCATAGCGGCCTGGTTTATTATTGAAAGACTGGGACTCGACCAGAAACTGTTCTGGGTAATTCTCGGCGGTAATGTGGCCGGTATTCTAATCGGCCTTCTGACTGAGTATTACACCGCTGCCGCTCCAATCCGAAAAATCGCCAAAGCATCGGAAACCGGCGCCGCTACGACCATTATCCAGGGACTGGCGGTCGGTATGGAATCGGTTGCGCTTCCGGTATTTATTATTGCCATGGCGATTCTGGTCGGCTTCAAACTCGGCGGTTTATATGGTATCGGTCTGGCCGCAGTTGGCATGCTTTCGACTATCGGCGTGACTATGTCGGTTGACGCTTATGGGCCGATTGCTGATAACGCCGGCGGAATTACTGAGATGGCCGGTCTGGGCGATGATATCCGAAAAATCACTGACCGTCTCGACTCACTCGGAAACACCACGGCCGCTATCGGTAAAGGTTTTGCAATCGGTTCCGCCGCTCTGACTGCCCTGGCTCTTTTCTCCGCTTATTCGACGGCGGCTCAGGTTCAAGCAATAAGCCTTTTGAATCCATATGTGGTTGTCGGTCTCTTCATCGGCGGTATCATACCGTTTCTGATTGCCGCTTTGACCATGACCGCAGTCGGCAAAGCCGCCTTCAAAATGGTTGAAGAGGTCCGTCGTCAGTTCCGTGAGATTACGGGTCTTATGGAAGGCAAGGCCAAACCGGATACTGAACGCTGTATCGATATTGCCACCAAAAGCGCTCTGGCGGAAATGGTTCTTCCGGGTATATTCGCTATTGGGGCTCCGATTGCGGTTGGTTTTACTCTTGGCAAAGAAGCGCTCGGCGGATTCCTCGCCGGGGCGACTCTCGCCGGCGTTTTGATGGCCCTGATGATGGCCAATGCCGGTGGCGCCTGGGACAATGCCAAGAAATATATCGAAGCCGGCGCACATGGCGGCAAGGGTTCCGATGCTCATAAAGCCGCTGTTATCGGTGATACGGTTGGCGATCCGTTCAAGGATACATCCGGTCCGTCGATGAACATCCTCATCAAGCTGATGGCGATGGTTTCGCTGGTACTGGCTCCGCTGTTTATCTAAGATAGTTATTACAATCGATATCAAGGCGGGATTTTCAAGTCCCGCCTTTTTTTTGTTGGTATTTTCTTTTGCCGATGTAATCGCGAGGAGTCTGGCGAAGGCCGGATCATGTGGCGATCTCCTAATCCAGAAACTCCCATGTGATGCCGTAGTAGTTGTACCGTCCGGGGATGGTGTAATCCTCACGCCAGCGGTACTCAATCGATGGCATATCCTGAAATATATAATAGAACCGAAATTTCTTTACACGAAATGTCAGTTTGAGATTAAAGACGGGGTCCTCACCCAACTCTTCCCCGTTATAACCGTTGTATGGACCGGCGTATAGCAATTCGCCGTATGCATATAAGTGCAAATCAAGCGTTTCGATGTAATGATACAATTCCAGACCGGTGAACCCCTGGTATTCGGGTGCGTAAGTAGGATCGTCATTGTCGGACATTTTCAAATAATGATAACTCGCTCCTCCGGTCCAGATCAATTTCTCCCATAGTGATAATCTCTGCCGAATAGTACCGTTGACAAATTCGATATCATGATTGTACGGTGTAAACCCGCCCGCATCAAGATCGAGAGTATCATAACGCCGCCAGTCGATACCGTCGAATATCTTTCCGCCGGTTGCGGAAAGCATTAAATCCGACCCTGCCTTTCCCAGCCCGAATGAGATATTGCCGATCAACTGTTTTTCGGGTGTAATATTCGGATTCCCCGATTCGAAATAATCATAAACATTAGGGTCATAAACAATCTCGGTTTTGGGTGTTAAAAACATTTCATACTGGCGGGGAAAAACAGTGCAGTACCCGGCCGAGGCCGACATATAAAAAGCTCCGGCATTCTTGATAAAAGCCGCAACGCACGATGGAGCCGGGTCAAAGCCGGATACTTTTTCGCCTTTGACATAAACCGTCAGGGCGTTTCGTTCATCGCCCAGCAAAATAGAAAGATCAACCTCACCCCGGCGGCGTTTATCGGACATATAGTTTTTATCATCGAATCTCTCTTCGGCGGCCGTCGCCCGGATTCTAAAACCGACATTATTTATAAGCCCCTCGTGTGAAATGGTCAGGCTGTTGGAGAATATATCAAGGTAACGGCGGCAGGTTTTAAACCGCCGTTCGAATTTCGACTCTGAGCGTTGATGGCGAAATTCAACCGAACTTCTGCGTTTATCCGAGTGGCTGAAATCAACCCCGGCGATAAGGTCCCGGTCGCGGCGGAAACGGTCAATATAGAGCACCTGGGTATCGAATCGGGGCGGAAAACTGCCGTCGCGCTTATAAAGCCGATATCCCAAGTTAACCTGCCACCTCTGCGCCAGCGGTTGATTGAATTCGGCCCAGTGATGGTAGGCGTCATCATCGGCATAAAAAACAATACCATCCGCCTTGCGATACCCCAGCGCCAGACGCATACTGCGCCCGTCTTCATTGGTATGGTACAAACTCCCCTTGGTGTAGGCATAACCGAAAGATCCCTTATCGACCACCAGTCTGGATTCAAGACGGGTGGAATCGGGACGATGAGACAGCATTACCAGTGATGAGGTCGCCTGATTGCCGCCAAAGACAATCCCCAGGGGGCCTTCGAGGTTGTAATATTTTTGCACCGGCGCGGTGGGGATATCATTGAAATCGATCATGTTATCCGGTTCCGGCAGATGCTCTATCGGATGAAGGGCGCGGCTATCGAGTATAATATTCATCCGGTTGCCCGGCAGGGCATACGGTGAGACATTCGTTCTCACCGGCGTATTATGATATGAAATAACCAGGTTTGACGGGTTAAGCTTTAAAAAGTCTCCGGCATCATGCTGGAACGACCTGGCTGATTCGCGGGAATAGCTCAGCCGGTCGGAGAGGAAAACATTGTGAAGAGATTTTTCAAAATTATAGGATATAATGCGTGGTTTTTTTATTTTTTCGGGTTCGGGTTGTTCGGATTCCATCATATCATAGATCTGTCGGCTGGAATCAACGTCAGTATTCTGACCGATGGCCGGACTGAAGAAAACCATTAAGCCGATAATGATTGTCGTAATATTTTTAAATGTACCGAACATATATTTCGTCAGTCCCGCCTGTTTTCTCTTTTGGCCAAAAAGGCCAGAACCGGGTACAACACAGGGAACATTATAGTATTCGATAATACAGTAATCAATGAAAATACCAGCCCGCCGATAAGCCGGGGCCAGAACGGCTGATAGATCAGGGCATCGACACTATCGACGGCCAGATGATAACAAAGGCCTGATCCGAAACCGGCAATTGCAAGTATAATAGCCGTCTTGAAACTCCACCGGCACGGCCTAAGTACTCCCGCCGTAATAGCGCCGATCAGACCGGAAAAAGAAATGCCGACCAGTTGTGATAAAAGCAAAAACGGCGGCGAGGGGCCATAAGGATTCAATATCGCCCAGAGAAAAAAGCCGATTACACCGACCGTGATTCCCGCCCAGGCGCCCCAGACAAAACCGGCGGTAAAGATAATAAAGAAACAGGGATTGACATTCGGAATCCAGACCGCCATGTACGATCCGGCAAAAACCAGGGCGGAAAAAACAGCCACCCTGGAAATCAGCCTGACACTCAAAATCATCGCAGAACAGCTATTTTAAACCGTTCCACCATATCAGGGGAGCCGTCGACAAAAATCAGACGGCATAACGCCAGGTAAACACCGCCGGAAACCTTTTGCCCGCTCTGGTTGTCATAAAACCAGTCAACTTTGATACCTTCATAATAATCAGGTTCCGATACAAGCTCTCTCACCTTCTCCCCGGCAACCGTGAACAGTGTAACCTCAAGATATCCTTCCTTGGCC
>DAOWOO010000316.1 GCA_030642025.1 Candidatus Zixiibacteriota bacterium
ATTGAAATAATTTTGCGACAATGTTCATCGGTATGAACATTCGTGTTTTTCCGTTGTGGCCGCACAATGTTGCAAAACCATATTTGCTATAGAACTGTTCTGCGTTCTTATTTAAGCAATCAACGACAACGGCAAAGGCTCTCATTCGAGAATTAATTTCCCATAAATATTCGAGCGCCTTTATTAATGTAACTTTCCCCAATCCCTGGCCATGGTACTGCAAATCAACGGCCATCTGCGCGAGTAAAAACACAGGTACAGGGTAGCGAGGTAACTTTTTTGCAAGTGCTTTCGGCAGCGTCTCTCTTTTAATAGAGCTTGGGGCAATCGTATAAAATGCGCAGATTGGATATTTGCCATCAGCAAGTGGGGTGGAGGCCGGCAGTAGCATAGTTTTGCCTATTCCTACCTCCATATGTTTGGCGGCTTGAGTTTGTATGAATAGGTTTAATTTATCTTCACCACAATCAAATGAAGCGCGATCGTGGATAGCTTTGTCAAGCTCGACAAATTCGTACCCCCAACTCATTTAAAGCCTTTTCTTTTTGTATAAGCTGCGGCCTCTGACAAGGTTTTGTTTGGGTTTTGCACCTCTTTGCAGGTAGTCATAAAACGATCGAAAATATCATTTTCGATCGTTATGCTTTGATGATGAGCAATCACCTGGGTAGCATTATCGTCTATGAGTCTGACAACATACTCAGTGAGACTCTTCAAGCCAAGTAAGGCGGATGCTTTTTCGGCTTTTGCTTTAATCTCTTCATTCAGCCTCATATCGAGGCGTGCAGTAGCCATTTTTATTCTCCTCATTGATATTATGCAGTTAAATTCCCTGCTTACTTCGCAAGTATAAGGCCAAATGAGGAGAATGTCAAGCTGTACGGAAATAATCCGTACAGATATATGTATTATCTCAGGTAGTAATAAGGGGGACGTTGCAGAAGGTGGAAATGGTTGGGGAGTAACGTCCAGGTCAGGTATTTCGTACCAGTTGCGGAGAGTGAGAGAGAAAATTGCTGAACAGCAACATTTCCAGGCTTACTGTTTCTGAAAATACAAGATCGTTTTTTTTATGTCGGTTTCGGCTATGTAAGAATAACGGACGCCTTTTTTATGTTCTTTGTGGGCCGCTTAACTATTTGAGTTCATTTGTTATTCCTGGTTAGTGAAGAATTCGGTAAGGTTTTTGAGGGTGTAGGTGAGGCTGGTATACAATTTGCTTTTTACTCGAGTTGAGTGTAATCAGGGATCATTTTCGTAAAAATGGATAATGTTTCCGAAATGGTAAACCATGGGTAACCATGGGGCACAAAGCCACGGGTCCTGGAAAATAATTTTCGGGATAGCCGGGTTGCCGAAGAGACAGGATTCACCCTTTTTGGTTGGTGGCCTGTTAAATTGTTTAATCTTATTGGAGGGTGAATTATGAAACGGAAATTTTCTGCTGGAATTGCGGTCGCTGTGGTGGCGCTGGTTATATCCTTTTTTATGGTTCCGGCCTGGGGGGCCGGCCCGGGGGTTTTTTTTGTCGAAGATGAGCTTTTGGTGCAGATTCGGCCCGGGGTTTCTAATTCTTCAGCCGCAGCCGCGGTCAAGGCTGCCGGTGCGGCCCTGAGCGGTGAGATTGAACCACTCAGGGTAAAACATCTCAAGGTGCCGGCTCAGGCTCGAGAAAAGATCATGGCGGCATTGACCAGAAATCCAAATTTCACTTTTGTTGAAAATAATTATTTCGCCTCCGGTTCTCTGGTGCCGAATGATGATCGCTACGCTTCTCAATGGCATCTGCCGGCAATCAATGCTGCTGCCGGTTGGGATATTTCAACCGGATCAGCTGATGTTGCAATCGCTATAATCGATTCCGGAATAGATCCCGGTCATCCCGATCTTGCCGACAAGCTTATTCCCGGCTACAACTTTCTTGATAACAATCAGGTGACCAATGATGTGCTTGGTCATGGTACGGCGGTTGCCGGCTGCGCAGCCGCCCAGAGTGATAATCTGATTGGTGTTGCCGGGGGTTCCTGGAACAGCCGTCTGATGCCCCTGGTGGTTTTGAACAGTGAAAACTGGGCTACCTATTATGATATTGCCCGAGCCATCATCTATGCCGTCGATCATGGTGTCAAGGTTATCAATATCAGTATCGGCGGCTCCAGCAGCTCTTCGACAATGCAGAACGCGGTTGATTATGCTTGGGAGCGGGGGGTGGTGGTTATTTCTTCGGCCGGTAATTCTGCGACCAGTGTGCCTAACTATCCGGCCGCCTGTGAAAACGTGGTTGCGGTTACGGCGACAACTTCTTCCGATCTGCCGGCCTCGTTTACCACTTTTGGTAGCTGGGTTGATGTGGCGGCGCCCGGTAGCTATATTTTGACAACTAATCGGGGTGGTGGTTACGGTTCTTGGAATGGCACCTCTTTTTCTTCGCCGATTACCTGTGGTCTGGCGGCGCTGGTGATGAGTGTTAACCCGGCCCTGACCAATGCTCAAGTAGTTGAGCTGATAAAAGCGGAAGCCGACGATCTTGGGGCTACAGGTTTTGATCCCTATTTTGGTTCTGGGCGTATAAATGTCAGTCGGACGCTGACGGCGGCCTTGGCCGCTGATCCGGTTGAAGATCTAACCAGTCCGGTAGTTTCAATAACTTCTCCGGCCGATGAAGCGGAAATTTCCGGTCTGGTTGAAGTCCTTGTCAATGCCAGTGACAGCGGCGGTGTGGTCCAGGTTGAACTTTATATTGATGGTGTTATTTTCTCTGTCAGTAGTGATTTCCCATACAGTTTCAGCTGGAATACCGAATTGGAAGATGATGGTTCTTTTGAACTGCAGGCGGGAGCCGTCGATGCGGCTGGAAATATCGGCTGGTCGAATCCGGTAAACGTTATCGTGGCTAATTTGGTTGAGCCGCCGACACCTGATCCGGATCCCGAGCCTCTTGATAGTACGCCGCCCCAGGTCTCTTTTACGAGCCCGGGTGATGGAGCTGTAGTGGTCAGGAATGTCAAGGTGACGGCCATTGCCAGTGACGATATAGCGGTAAACCGCCTCGAGGTCTACCTGGATGGGGTTTTAAAGGTCACAGTTTTTGA
>DAOWOO010000194.1 GCA_030642025.1 Candidatus Zixiibacteriota bacterium
GACTGTATTGAGAGTAGATCGGAATTATAGTAATGAATGTTATCGGCGGGGCGTTGAGTACCTGCCGATCACAATACTGTGAATGTTTTGGAATGAATGGAATGAGTGCATAAAAGTGGCAATAGTATTATCGCAAGAGACATTGGCGGCAGGGTGTTGAGTAACCGACGATCACCGCGCTGTAGTTTTGTGATATGAGAGAGAGGGGTAACAATAACAGGGGGTTTTATGACGGGACACTCGCTGAAGGAAGACAATGTGCCGGAATTGGTTTTGGAAAATTGAAATAAAATGCCATGTATCAGGATATGGATGAACTGATCGAGGTGGTGGTGCTTTTCGAAGCGCGCAGAATGAAACCGATGCGGTTTCGCTGGAACGGGCGGGTGTACAAAATCAGCGAGGTTACCGGCGACTGGAAAACCGATGTCGGCGCGTACAAGGTGCACCATTACGCCGTGGTTGATAATTCGTCGAATTTCTTTCAGCTCACTTTCGACGAGCGTCAGACCAACTGGATTATAAGCAAGATATGGGTGGAATAGACCGTACAAAAGACTGGAAAAAGGTGATCATGCATGTTGACATGGATGCCTTTTTTGCCTCGGTGGAAACTCGCAACGTCCCGCACCTGAAGGGGAAACCGGTCATTGTCGGCGGCGACGCGCGCTACCGCTCGGTGGTTTCCACCTGCTCGTACGAGGCGCGCCGGTTCGGGGTACATTCCGGGATGCCGATTGCGAAGGCGAAGCGGCTTTGCCCGCACGGCATATATATATCCGGCAATCTTCGGGGATACGTGCACGATGCGGCAGTGCTGATAAGCATATTCGAGGAGTACACGCCGATTGTCGAGCCGTTTTCAATCGATGAAGCGATGCTTGACATAACCGGATGTCATCGGATATACGGCACTGTGGAAAATATGGCAAAACAACTCAAAGCCGAGATAAATGGAAGATTGTCGCTGACCTGCTCGGTCGGTATAGCTCCCGCAAGGATGATCGCAAAGATGGCCTCGGGCGAGAACAAGCCAGACGGCATAACCATAATGGACCGCGAGGATTTCAAGCGGATATATTTCCCCCGCCCGGTGGATGCCCTCTGGGGAATCGGCGAAAAAACCAGGATTGCCCTGAATAATATGGGAATATACACCGTCGCCGACCTGGTGGAAAGAAGACAGAAGAAAAAGGGAGGCTACCCAATTGAAACTGACAGCGAACTATCGGCGCTCTCCCGGGGTCTGGAGTCAACCTCGGTATATTCGATAAACAATCTTCCGAGGGAAAAATCTATGTCGCATGAAACCACTCTTGTTGCTGACCTTCGCGATATCAACAGAATCTATTCGACTCTTCTCCTGTTATCCGATAAGGTCGCCAGAAGACTTCGCCGGGGCAACTATGTCGGACGTACTGTCTCGATAAAGATACGCTCGTCGGATTTTACCACAATCACCCGCGACAGGACGCTGACATCACCCACCGATCAGAGTAAGATTATTTTCGAAAACGCAAAAAAACTTGTGCCGGTAAAGTACGGCCTCAAAACGGCAGTAAGGCTTCTCGGCGTTAAAGTATCTCACCTTTCAAAAAAATGCGAGTACACTCAATTAAGTCTGCTATCCAGCGGAAATAGGAGAAAAATGAATTTATCCAGCAGGGTCATTGATTCTATCCGCGACCGCTACGGCGAGTCAATTATCAAACTGGGCGGAACCGGAATATAATCTCTGGTTGTATTGACATTTTTATCCGGTTTATTATCTTTTAACTGAATATTTTTAATAAAAGAAAGGTAACACTAATGGATAAAGGTGCATTTATGGAAAAAGAAATCGTGGCTATGCCGGATAAGTGGCCATTTACACAGCATGTGATGAATCTTTCCACATCAATTATTCGTGAGATATTGAAGATATCTTCGCAACCCGGCGTTATTTCTCTGGCCGGCGGATACCCGTCGCCGGATATGTTTCCTATTGAAGATATCAAACAGGCGGCCATTGACGCTATCGATGAATTCCAGTCAACCGCTTTGCAGTACTCATTCTCAATGGGCATACCTCAACTGCGCGAAGCCATAGCCAAGCGCGAGACGGAACTGGGTTCGTCGACGAAGATGGAAAATATCCTGATAACGTCCGGTTCTCAACAGGGTATTGAACTGACGGCGCGGGCGTTAATTGAACCCGGCGATTATATCGTCACCGAGAACCCGACCTATGTCGGTGCTCTCCAGGCATTCAATTTCTACCAGGCGCGCTATGCGGCGATTGATATGGATCATGACGGCATGCTGGTCGATCAGGTTGAGGTCGCGGTTAAGAAGTACAAGCCGAAATTCATCTATACCATCTCGACCTTCCAGAATCCGACCGGTATTACGATGACCGAGGAGCGCAAGAGGGCCCTGATTGATGTGGCTGTGAAGTACAATATCCCGATAGTCGATGACAGCCCGTACGGTGAAATCCGCTTTACCGGTAAACCTGTTCCGACCATGAAGGCGGTCGGCGGTGAAGCTGTTATTTCTCTGGGGACATTCTCAAAAATCGTCGCTCCGGGTCTTCGTACCGCCTGGATGAATGGTTCGGATAAAATTATTCACACCTTTGAGAAAGTTAAACAGGGCGCCGATTTACATTCCGGGACATATGTGCAGTATATTCTCTATAAATATCTGGAGACCGGCAAGCTTCCGGATCATATTAAGGATTTAATCGTCAGCTACGGTGAGAAATGCAACCTGATGCTAAAAGAGATTGAGGATAATTTCCCCGAGGAAATGACCTGGACTCATCCCGAGGGCGGTCTTTTCCTATGGTGCGAGCTTCCGTCGAATATGTCGGCATCAAAACTCCTCCAGGAAGCGGTTAAGGAGAAGGTGACCTATGTTTACGGTCATCCGTTCTTCCCGGACGGCCAGGGCGACAACACTTTCCGTCTGAATTTCTCCAATGCTACGCTGGATGATATTTCGACGGCCATTCGTCGGCTGGGCAAGGTGTTCAGAAGGAATATGACTTAGCCTTAAGCTGTTTATAACCTTTAAGGGCGCTTTGCAAGGCGCCCTTTTTGCTTTACAAGTGCAATTGAATCTATATCTTACACCCCATGCGTACACTTAAATTTGACAAGTACCACAGTCTGGGCAATGATTTCCTTATTATTGACCTTACCCGGGGAAGAATACCGAAATTCGATTTCAACCGTTTGTCCTTGGAAATTTGCGACCGTCAATTCGGTGTCGGCGCCGACGGTATCCTGATTCTGACCAGAAGCCGATTGGCCGACTGCATGATGGATGTTTTCAACTCCGACGGTTCCTGGGCGGAAAAATCAGGCAACGGTCTCAGATGCGCCGCGGCATATATTTATGGCAGCTATTCAAAACGGAAGAACATCAAAATCGAAACGGTGGATGGTATCGCAACGGCCCGGATTATCAAGCCGGGTAAAAAAACCTCGATGATTCAGGTATCAGTCGGACAACCCGTTTTTGAGACAAAACGAATACCGATGAAATCGAGACATAAATTTCATATCAATGAACCGTTGAAAGTCGGCGGTTTGAGTGTCCCGGCCACCGTGCTGGCGGTGGGTAATCCGCACTGCGTGATATTCGTCGATAATTTCAACTTCGACTGGCTGACTCTCGGCGAACATATCGAGTATCATAAATCTTTTCCCAATCGAACCAATGTTGAATTCGTTAAGATTGTCAGTCGCAAAAAAGTGATTCTCAACGACTGGGAGCGCGGCGCCGGTGCGACCGGGTCATCGGGAACGGGAGCGTCGGCGGCGGTGGCTGCCGGTGTTATCGGCGGACACTTGAATCGGCGGGTTGAGGTGGTGTTTCCCTCAGGGTCGCTTGAGATAAACTGGAATGAAAACGACAATACTATTTACCTGACCGGTCCGGCCGAGTTTGTATGCCGCGGCGAGTATATGTACGATAGCAGGTAGATGCCCGGGCAAGCGCACGATACATGAATAAGTACTTTCCATGAGACTGGTTAATGACAAAATAGTACTTCCCTCAAGAGAATACCTGCAAAATCTTCGTCTGTTTTCCCATAATGTGAGGTTGTACCTGGCAGGAGCGTTTTTAACCGGTCTGACCTTTTCGGCTTACCTGCTTCTCTTGAATCTTTATCTTCGTGAGCAGGGTTCGACCGAGACATTTATCGGTTCGGTTCTCTCCGCCGGGGCCATGGGCATGACTCTGACATCAATTCCGGCGGCGTTGATTCTCCGGAAAATTCGTCTGAAACC
>DAOWOO010000352.1 GCA_030642025.1 Candidatus Zixiibacteriota bacterium
GTATATTTGGTGTCACTATTTACAGCGAAAGCGATTATGGCTGGAGTTGGAGCGGCAATACCGCTACGTCCGGGATGCAGATGGGGCATATCAAGTCATTAATCCCCGATGGCGATGATGAAGTAATCATAGTGCTCAAGAGCGGCGAAGAAATAGAACTTGAGAGTGGATCGACCGATATCGGAGATAATATCCGGGAAATCCTGATTGATGATAAAGATGAGGGTCTCATTGAGTTATACTGGGATGATATTGATCGCATCGATTTTGAGTCGGGCCGTGGTATTTCAGAGGAATTCGGGATTCATCTTTACGGTACCGTAACAACGCGGCGCGGTGATGATTTTACCGGGTTTATCGGCTGGGATGTGGATGAAATTTATGACCTGGATATTCTGGATGGATCTGAAAGAAACCGCAAGCGCAAAATCGCTTTCGGCAAAATTGAAATGATCGAACGCCGCTCGTCGAATTCGGCGGAAGTCACTCTTAAAAACGGCAAGAAAATGCGCCTTTCCGATTCTAATGATATCGACAGCGGCAATCGGGGAATAGCCATTTCCGACCTGAAACTCGGCCGAATAACGGTTGAGTGGGATGAGTTCGACTATGTTGTCTTTACCGATCCGCCGAATTACCCATCATACAAAGATTATGACGGCGGCAGACGGATTCAGGGGACGGTATATACCGAGGATGGTGAATCATATACCGGAGATATTCGCTGGGACGATGATGAGGAGTATACCTGGGAATTCCTTGACGGTAATGATCACGACGTTGAGTTTGATATTGAGTTTGGTTTTATCAAGTCGATTAAAAAATCATCTTATCGCAGCAGTCGGATAACGCTGAAGGACGGACGGACATTCAAACTGCGCGGTTCCAATGATGTGGACAGTGACAACAAAGGCATATTTATCTTTACCGGCGATGGTGATGAGATAATTATCGACTGGGAGGATTTTGACCGGGTCGAATTTTCGCATTAAGTTTCAAGGGATCAATTGACATAAATTTATTGCCCTCGTGCGATGCCGGATTTCTGAAATTGTATGAGGGTATTTATTTTATGTACATAATTCAAATCCGGGCGTACCTAAAAAGAGAGTTTTCTTTGGTTGGGCAAGAGGGGATAGGAGACATGCCCATGAGAACCAAAGAGAAACTCTCTCCAGTATAAAAAAGATAAACATGGGGAATTGTTTGTCAAGCTTTAAGCTTGAAATCGCATTGTGATTGTGGCGGAAACCTAATCGGAATAAGGGTTTACGTGGACTAAAACATCATGGACAGACGGGAAGGTTTCATTTACGGATTTTCGAATTTTCCGTGCGATATCGTGTCCCTCACGAACCGTTATGGAGGCGTCAACCTCGACGGCGGTATCCACATAGTATCCGGAGCCGACAATACGTCCCTTAACCCAGCCGACCTTTTTGACCCCATCGATTCTTTTAATATGCTCGGTAATCTGTTTTTCAAAGACTGATCCCGGAGAGGTCACCATCAGGGTTTGAATATTCTCTCTAAGGATTTTTATGGCCTGTTTAAGAATCAATAGTGCAATCCATAAGCCGGCTATCGGATCAAAAATCGGCAAACCCAATTGGGCCACGGTTATTCCGAATAAGGCGCTCAGTGAGATCAGGGCATCGGAACGGTGATCCTGGGCATTGGCGAGCACGGCCGGGGAATTGTATTTTTTCCCGACGTTATCGGTAAGTCTGAAAAGGCCCAGCTTGACGACTATTGTAATTATGGCGGCGACGGTGGCCAGCCAAGTGGGTGTTCTGTAATTACCATTAATAATAACATCAATGGCCTCCGAACCGATGTACACGCCGGTGATTGTCAGGACTATGGCGACAAAGACAGCCGCCAGGTTATCGGCATTACCATGACCATAGGGATGATTCTCATCCGGCGGCCGATCGGCTATTTTTACTCCCAACCAGACAACAATATTGGCGACAATATCCAGAAGTGAATTTAAGGCGTCGGCCAGAAGGGCCTGTGAACGTCCAAAAATCCCGGCAACAATCTTCAGAATAAAAAGAAGTATGTTGACAACCAGTCCCAGCTTGGTGGAACCGATTGGCGTTTTAAAACTTGAGAACAATAAACAACCCGGCGAAATATTTTATTTAATCCATAAAAGAACCGGCCTGATGGCCGGTTCGTCAAGCTCAAATTGTAAATACTTTTTACTGCTTGGCTTCCTGGAATTCCTTCAACTCCTGAAGCTGTTTAATATGCTCTTGGGTACCGGGAACAAGGCGTTTGGCTTTCGGGTTATTCTTGGCCACCTTCAGGAATTTGTTCCAGTAAGACAACACCTGGCCGACATTATCCTGGTTATCATGTTCATATGATATCGCCATATTGTAATGAGCCAGGTAATTGTCCGGCTTAATCCTGACCGCTTCCTTGAACATCTTGAATGCCGAGGTGTACTTTTCCTGGCCCTGGTATATTTGACCGAGGCTGTTGTAAGAGTTAAAGTAGTTTTTATTCAACTCGGTTGACTTTTTAAGGGCGGTTATGGCTTCGGGCATTTTTTTCAATTTCTGATAACCTTTGCCGAGAAGATAAAAGCCAAGGTGGTCATCGGTTATATGGGTAGTGTATATAGTCATCGCTTCCACAAGAGCTGACCAGTTTTTCTGCAGGTGGTACATCAGACCCAGTTCTTTATGCAGTCCATATAGTTCGGCATTAATACCCAGCGCTTTTTTGAAGGCCTCTTCGGCTTCGGCATATTTTTTTGATTTGAAATAA
>DAOWOO010000097.1 GCA_030642025.1 Candidatus Zixiibacteriota bacterium
ATTCAGGGCATTTCTTCTCGACCGGTTTGTACCATGAAGCGAAATCACAGGCCGGGTATTTGGAACATCCCCAGAACGGCTTGCCGCGTCGTGTCCGTTTCTCGACAATATCGCCGCCACATCCGTCCCTGGGACATTTAATTCCGGTCGGAAAGGCCATAGTGTTTTTGCATTTCGGATAGCCGGAACAGGCCAGGAATTTACCGAAGCGACCATATTTGACCACCATCGGCGAGCCGCATTTCCCGCATTTAAAATCGGTCGGCTCAGCTTCTTCGGAATCCTCAAGGGGACGGGTGGTTTTACATTCGGGATAGGCCGAACAGGCCAAAAAGCGGCCGTTTCGACCCCATTTTATAATCATCGGCGATCCGCAGTTGTCGCAAACCTCATCGGTTTTTTCGGTCAGGGATTCTTTGATCTCCTTCTGCCGTGAAGTAACATCCTTTAAAACCTCCTCAAACGGACCGTAAAACCCTTTAATTACCGAAATCCAGTCTACCTCACCCATTTCAATTTTGTCAAGATCGTCTTCCATGTTGGCCGTGAACCTGACATTGAACAGGTCGGGGAAGTTGTCGACCAGTATTTTATTGACTGTCTTGCCCAAATCAGTAGGATTCAGCCGCCGTTCGGTCAACTCAACATATTTACGATCCACCAGGGTCGAAATAATTGCGGCGTATGTCGAGGGACGGCCGATACCGTCGGCTTCGAGCGTTTTCACCAGAAGTGCCTGAGAGAAGCGGGCCGGAGGTTTGGTAAAATGCTGGCTGGGTTGAACTTCGAGCAGTTTCAGATTATCACCCGGTTTCAGGTCGGGGATTGATTCCACCAGGCCGTTTTCACCGCCGTTACCGTTATCGCGGGCCTCTTCATACTGTTTCAGAAAACCATCGAATTTCAAGGATTGCGCCGAAGAACGGAATTTGTACTTACCGGCTGAAATATCGACCGAGGTGGTATCATATACCGCCGGATTCATCTGGCTGGCGACAAAGCGGTTCCAGATCAGGGTGTACAGTTTCAACTGGTCACGGGTCAGAGATTTCTTGACCTTTGCCGGCGAAAGTTCCAGGTAGGTCGGACGAATCGCCTCATGAGCATCTTGGCTGCCCTTTTTAGCTTTGTATCTTATCGGCTTGACGGGTAAGTATTCCCTACCGTGAGTTTCTTCAATAAAACCGCGGACCGCGGTCAGCGCCTCTTCTGAAATCCGGGTTGAATCGGTTCGCATGTAGGTAATCAATCCGGTGGCGCCTTCATCGCCAATCTCGACACCTTCATACAACTGCTGGGCAACCATCATTGTCTTTTTGGGAGAATAATAAAGCGCCCGGGCGGCATCCTGTTGAAGCGAACTGGTGATAAACGGCGGGTAGGCATATCGTTTTTTTTCTGATTTCTTTACACCGTCAACAATAAAACTCAGACCCTTGAGCTCTTCGGAAATCTTTCCGGCCCTATCTTCATTACCTATTTCCGGTTTGGCATCATTAATTTTGACCAGCTTGCTGAGAAGTTCAATTTTGTCCTTGTCCGCCAGAAGCGCCTTTATTTCCCAATACTCTTCAACAACAAAGGCATCAATCTCGGCCTCGCGCTCACATATAATTCTTAAGGCTACCGACTGCACCCGACCGGCGGAAAGCCCGCGCGCCACTGTTTTCCATAAAAATGGCGACACCTTGTAACCGACAAGACGGTCAAGCACGCGCCGCGCCTGCTGGGCATTGACCAGGTTGATATTAATGTCACGGGTCTGTTTAATGGCTCCGAGAACGGCCGATTTGGTGATTTCATTAAATGTCACCCTGGTGATTTTTGACATGCCCTTTAGCTGTTCCGCAACATGCCAGGCAATAGCCTCTCCCTCGCGGTCGGGGTCGGGCGCCAGATAAACCGTGTCCGCCTTTTTGGCCGAATCCTTAAGTTGCTTTAAAACTTTCTGTTTCCCCTTGATTGTCACATAATAAACCTTGAAACCGTCATCGGTATCCACGCCCAGCTTCGATTTCGGAAGGTCACGAATATGTCCGACCGTTGAAAGGACGTCAAAATCCCTGCCAAGGAATTTTTTCAGCGTTTTCGACTTGGCCGGTGATTCGACTATCAGGAGATTCTTAGCCATAAAAGTTCCTATTCTACTTCGCCTTCATCCTCTTTGCGTCTGAATTTCACTCTACCCTCAACAACGTCATCAAGAGCCATGGAAGTGACCTTGCGGCCGTCGATGGTAATATTTTCTTCGGCCATACGTTCCAACTGAGCCAGCCGAATAGAATTGATCTGCCGCGCGCGTTGCGACGCGACCAGCACCGCCTCATAGCGGTTTTTAGTAAGCTTGTCCAGTTCGTCAAATGCTATTCTTGGCATAATTCCTCCAATGATTGCAATTTCCTAACCGATTATTCGGGCAATTTGTTCCTCGTTCAAATTCTTTCGCCGGCAGTGCAGGGATTCAATTATCATCTCCACCTCCCGCACCGCAATATCCAGAACTTCATTGATAATGACGTATTCAAACCGCTTATATAATCGCATTTCATCCAGAGCCCGGGTAAGGCGAATTTGTAATTGTTTATCGTCCTCGGTGCCCCTTTGCTTTAATCGCCGCTTAAGTTCATGGCGCGACGGAGGCAGAATAAATGCCAGAGCCGCTTCAGAATACATTCTTTTCAACTTGAAAGCGCCTTTGACATCGATATCGAGAATAATAACGCCACCCTTGCGAAGCGTTTCGTCAAGCGGCCTTCGCGGCGTACCATAGCGGTATTTATGCACAATGCAGGACTCGGCAAACTCGCCGCGTTTCTGCATATTTGCGAATTCGGAACCACTCACAAAGAAATATTCCCGGCCGTCTTTTTCATTAGCTCGCGGCGGGCGCGTGGTATGGGAGATCGAAAAACGCCAGCCATCTTTTTTATGTTTAGCCAGAAGTTCCCGACATATAGAGCTTTTACCGCCGCCGGAGGGCGAGGAAATAATAATAATCTTGCCTTTTTCTCTCAATCTCATATGGAAATACCAGGCCTTTCAGCCTACTCGATATTTTGCACCTGTTCGCGAATCTTCTCGATTTCCTCTTTCAGTTCAACTGCCAGATGCGAAATTTTCGGATTGACCGACTTGGCCCCGATTGTGTTGGCCTCCCGATTTAGTTCCTGCAATATGAAATTCAACCGGCGTCCAACAGTGCCGCTCTGGCGGATATTGGCCTGAAATTGCTTCAGATGACTCTCAAAACGGACACATTCTTCGCTGATATCGGCTCTCTCGGCCAGGTAAGCGATTTCCTCTTCGAGACGGGTCTTGTCGATCTGCCGTCCATCCAGCGCCTCGTCAATCCGTTTGGTGAGTTTCTCACGGTACAGATCAAAGTTGGCCTCGGCCAGCTTGGTAATCTTCTTAATACCGGTTACCAGCAGTTTCAGCCGCATCGAAATATCCTTTTTCAGGTTCGTTCCTTCTCTTTTCCGCATAGCGATAAGCTGGCTGATCGCCCTTGAAAGCGCCTTGCTCATCAATGGCCAGACTTTTTTCTCAAGGTCTTCGGATTTCGACACCTTGAACAGATCGGGAAATGACAGGAAGTGGTCTATCTTAATTTCGCCTTCCAGCTTGAACTCCTTTTTAATCTTGAGAAGTTGCCGGTAAATATCATTGGCCAACCCCCGGTTTAAGACAACCTTGTCAATCCCCAGACCGTAATCCTCGTAATTCACGATAACATTTATCCGGCCCCGTTTGATGTTTGACGACACCAGTTCTTTTACCTTCGGTTCAAGAAACGACAATTGTCGGGGAAACCGGAAAAAGAACTCAAGATAGCGATTGTTGACCGACGAGATCTCCGTGGAAATTGAAATCTGCCCGGTTCTGAGATCCGCCCTGCCGTAACCCGTCATAGAATACATAATACTTCTCCCTGCTATGAGGAAATCAGGCTGTTATATTAGCAATAAAAAACGGTTTGTCAACTATTCTGATCCCGATCGAGTTCCGACACCGCGCATTTTGCCTCGAAGCAAACTGGTAACCGCCGCCGCGGCAATAACAAAAAGTATTATATTATACACGGTTTGGTATCCGAAAATAAAAGCCGAGGTGCTATCAATGCCGGAGGCAAGCATACCGTCCTGATAGAAACTGAATATCGCAATTGCAAAACCGACGCCCAAAGTAATACCCAGCGTTCTGATTGTGGCCAGAATGCCCGAGGCCGAACCCAACTGTTTTTTGGCAACCGAACCCATCATACCGGAATTGTTGGGCGTTGTAAAAATCCCCATACCCAATCCGATTAAAAACAGAACCAGAATAATATCCAATACCGCTCCGTCGGCGCCGAGAAAACGTATCCTGTATATCCCGGCCAACATAATAATAATGCCGAACGTTGCAATAAACCGGGCCTGAATCTTATCGGACAGGTACCCCGCCAGGGGAGCCATTATCATGGTACTGGCCGGGATAATCATTAAATACAATCCGACCTGATCGGGGGCCAGACCTTTAATCTTTTCAAGGTAAAACGGCATTAACACCGTAACCGACGACATGGTTACAAAGACCATCAGCATAGATATCCCCGAAATGGAAAAGACTCGGTTTTTAAAGATATCAAGCCCGATCAGCCTGGTTCGGGGATTGGCCTCGAAATATAAAAAAAATCCCAACATTATAACGGAAACAGCCAGCAAAATAATAAACATGAAATAATTTGTAGTCCTCCGGCTCAGGAGCGACAGGGCCAGAAGCATCGATAATAGCCCTATAGAAAGACTCGACACACCTCTGATTGATATTATCCGGCCGGGATCGGCGACCGGAAAATCGCTAATATACTTCACGGTAAAAAAGACCCCGAGTATCGCAAACGGAACATTAATAAAAAATATCCAGCGCCAACCCCAAAGTGCTATAATAAAGCCACCCAGCGGCGGCCCCAGCATCAGGCCGGTCGAAACAACCATGGCAATAACCGAAAGACCCCGACCCCGCTCGTTTTCCGGAAAGGAACGAGTAACCAGAGCGGCACCGACTGAAATCATCATGGCCGCGCCGACCCCCTGCACAACCCGTGCGATTATAAGCATATGAATCTCATATGACAGGCCGCACAGAATCGAACCAATCGCAAAAACAATATAGCCGTATTTGTATGAAAATTGAAATCCCCTCTTCTCCGAAATCGCCCCAAAAACCATAAGAAGAGACAGAATCGTAATTGAATATGAAAGAACCACCCATCCGACCATGGCGACCGAGGTTGTTAACTCTTTTGCAATTGTCGGTAAAGACACATTTACGATGGATGTATCCAAGGTGGCGAGAAATGTACCTAATCCGGTGATGAGCAAAGCCTTACGCTTGTATCGGGAAAAACCGGCCATCTCGGCTACATCTCTGTCAGTCATAAATTGATATAAAAAGAATTTGACATTAAAAGGCAATATCTTATTCTATAACTTAATAAGAATCAATCAATTAATAAAAGTTGAACATATGGCTTCCTCAAACGTCTATCGATACGACAGAGGGACGCCGGGTCCGAATGATTATGGATGTAAAGGATCTGGTCCGAAAGTTTATTGACGGTGACCAGGCAGCATTTGCGGAACTTGTAAGGAGGTACAAGAGAAGAGTATATTCGGTCGCATACCGGATGTTGGGTAACCATCTTGACGCCGATGAGGTGACGCAGGAAGCTTTTGTTAGGATTTACGACAAACGAGGCGAAATCAGATCAGCCGGCCTTTTTGGCAGTCTGCTTTTTAGAATTGCTGCCAACTATTCTATCGACCTGATCAGAAAAAGACGGAGGCGGTTTGTTTCAATCGATGATGATCCGACGACAATCGCAAACCTCATGGCCGAGCTGGCTGATTCCAGTACCCTTCCCGACCGGGTACTGGAAAATGCGGAATTAAAAGAAGAAATAGAAAAGGCGGTGCGCAAACTACCACCCCGACAGCGGATAGCCATCATCCTCCACGATATCGAGGGATATTCCAAG
>DAOWOO010000009.1 GCA_030642025.1 Candidatus Zixiibacteriota bacterium
CTTTGAATTATCAAATGATTTTTTCGGCCGAGGGACTTATTAACGAATACTGGGAACCGGTCGTAATCCTTGAAAACGGCAAAAAGAAAACAGTCAACCCGATGAGCGGTTTGGAACAGCTTGAATTCGACGGCATTGGTGAGCTTGAAGCGTTTTACACATCGGGTGGAACGTCAACCCTGCCGGATACATATCAGGACAGGATTGATTTTCTTGATTATAAGACAATCCGCTACCCGGGACATTGCCAACTGTTTAAGGCGATGCTGGAAATCGGATTGGGTTCGCGAAGCGAGGTCAGGATCGGCGATGTATCCGTCCCGCCTCGGCAGGTTTTTAGAAAAGTACTGGAAAAGAACCTGACTTTCAATGACCCCGATATGGTGCTGGTGCGGTTGACGTTTGAGGGAGAAAAGGATAATTCCTCTAAAACCCTGGTTTATGAAATTATTGACCGGCAGGACAGCCGGACCGGGTTGACCGCCATGATGCGGACGACCTCATTCCCGGTGGCGATAGTCGCCTGGATGGCCTGTTCCGGAAAGATACCCCAACGGGGTGTGGTACCGCAGGAAATAGCGGTAGAACCGGGCTTTTTCATCAATCAGTTGAAAAAGAGAAATATCAATGTGATAAGGCGCGAAGGCTGAGTCGGCCTATCGACCGGTACGATTGTCAATCGGGAATAGCGACATTGACATCGCCCTGCACCCGGGCCTGACAGGCCAGGCGGGATCGATACGGAAGATAATTTTCCATTTGCAATAGTAGTTCGCTTTCCTCGGCGGATACCGGCGAAAGCCGGTCTATGCCATCATCTATCCAGACCAGACAGCTTCCGCAGATAATATTGCCATCGCAGTCATTGTTTATTATGATATTATTTTCAAGGGCCGCCTCCAGAATTGTCGTTCCCTCGGCAACCTCAACTTCGGTATTATCGTTTGTAAAAACTATTTTCGGCATTCGTTGTGGCCTTAGATATCTATTCCGATTCCTGAGAATCCGGGCCGGATAATTGTCGGCGACGCGGCCATACAAACGACAGAACCCTGGAAAAGCACTTTAAACCGGTTAGCAGACCCCATAACAAGTGGATGTATAGGACGGTTCATTATGGCTGTCAAGGTTATTCTTCTATTGAGCGGTTGAGCAAATTATCAAAAAAGGACTTGAAAATGTTGCGATATTTGTCCATATTGTTATCTTTAAAGCGTATAAAAAGTAGAAAATGGGTATTCCATAACAAGGAGATATGGTATGCAATTATCGAGAAAAGCTGATTATGCTCTTCGTGCCGTTTCGCATTTTGCCGCATTGCCCAAAGGTAAATTGGCGTCGATCGGTACGGTGGCCAAAGAGCAGGGTGTGCCCCGTGAGTTTTTAGCTAAGATTCTCAAGGACCTTACCTGGGCAGGGATTCTGGTGTCCTACCAGGGCGTAACCGGCGGTTACCGACTGGCGAGAACACCGCGCGAGGTAACTTTTCTCGACGTGGTTGAAGCCATGGACGGCCCGGTTTTGCTTAACCTTTGTACCCAGAAAAACAAGTGCAAGTGCCCACAGTATGATACATGCAAGATGCGTGATTTCTGGGTCAAGGAAGAGGACCATTTTAAAAAGGCCTTGAGCCGCGCTAACTTCGCCAGGTATAAGGCTACCCTTAAAAACAAATAATCTGATCAACATCCCGACAAAATACCCGGCTTTGCTTTTCTTAAAAACGCCGGGCCTTTATTATTACGGGGGTTGCATTATAGGCGCCGAGTATATTATATTTCTTTTGAAAAGAGGTAACTTTTTTACCTTTGTGGTTGTTTAACAGGTAGGAGATTACAGGAGTTGGTGGGATGAATTTTGAGGATAAAGATTACAGGATTCGGGTTGGCCTGGCTGAAATGCTAAAAGGCGGCGTCATTATGGATGTCATAAACGCCGAACAGGCAAAAATCGCTGAGCAGGCCGGGGCGGCCGCTGTCATGGCCTTGGAGCGAGTGCCGGCCGATATCCGCGCCGACGGCGGTGTAGCGCGGATGGCTGACCCTGATATTATTGAATCGATCAAGAAGGCGGTCAGTATTCCGGTTATGGCCAAGTGCCGGATCGGGCATTTCGCCGAGGCGGAGATTCTCCAGGCGCTGGAAGTTGATTTTATCGATGAATCGGAAGTGCTCACGCCTGCCGATAATGCCAACCATATCGACAAATGGAGATTTAAAGCCCCCTTTGTCTGCGGATGCAGGAATCTCGGCGAGGCGCTCCGTCGTATAGGGGAGGGGGCGGCTATGATTCGTACCAAGGGTGAGGCCGGAACCGGCGACGTCTCCGAAGCGGTCAGGCACCTGCGTGAAGTTATCGGGGCAATTACGAGACTTACTGTTCTTCCCGAAGAGGAACTCTTCAGCGCCGCCAAAGAACTGCGCGCCCCCTTGACAGTGGTGAAAATGGTGGCCGAGCGTGGCAAACTTACCGTTCCCAATTTCGCCGCCGGCGGTGTGGCCACACCCGCCGATGCCGCCCTGGTAATGAAACTTGGCGCCGAGGCGGTTTTTGTAGGCAGTGGCATATTCAAATCATCAAATCCTCAGCAGCGTGCCGTAGCTATCGTGACGGCCGTGGCGCAGTACAAAGATCCGAAGGCGGTCGCCGATTGCAGCCGCGGGCTGGGCGAAGCGATGAAGGGAATCTCCGCGGCTGAAATCCCCGATGAAAATCTTCTTCAGGTGCGCTGATTTGGTTCGACAATACGGGACGTAAGCATGAAAAAACCAATCTTGGTTGGTGTTCTGGCCCTGCAGGGTGACTTTGCCTGTCACCTGTCCCAGCTTGAAAGTTTGCAGGTGGCCGGTTGCGAGGTACGCCGAGCGGACGATCTGAATGATCTTGATGCCCTGATAATTCCGGGCGGTGAATCGACAACCATGAGCGAACTTATCGACCGGTTCGATATGCGATTAAAACTTACGGAATTTGTACGCCATCGAGCCGTCTGGGGGACCTGCGCCGGGTCGATACTACTGGCCCGGAAGGTTGATGATCCGCGGGTAAGGCCTTTGGGAGCGGTGGATATGGTTATCCGACGCAACGCTTATGGTCGGCAGGTGCATTCGTTTTATGATGAAATTGAGGCCCGTCTGAACGGAACCGTATCCCGGTTAAAAGCCTCGTTTATCAGGGCTCCGATTATAGAAGAACTGGGCGGTAAAGTCACCATTCTTGCCGAATACCAGGGGTCACCGGTGCTGATAGAACAGGGACGGTGCTTGGTGAGTACGTTTCACTCCGAATTGCATGATAATACCCTGTTAACAAGATACTTTCTGGAGTGCATTGTTTTAGACGGCCGAAAAGGTTGTCCTGGCTGATTCGGCCGGACAAAGGCCGAAAAGCGAATATGAAAAAGATAATTATCGCCAGACATTACGGATTCTGCATGGGGGTAAAAAGGGCGATTTCAACCGTCGATGCCACTCCCTGCGGAGATGGTGATGTTACGATTTTCAAGGAGATTGTGCACAATGATGCCGTCGTTGCCCGGTTCAAAAAGAAAGGAATCGGCCAGGCGTCATCGATTGATAATATTAAGGCCGGTACGGTAATTATCCCCGCCCACGGCGCATCACCTGATGTGTTTGATAAGGCCATAAAAAAAGGTCTGAAGATTGTTGATGCCACCTGCCCACTGGTAATCCGGATTCAAAAAATCGTAACAAGGCTGGCCGAGAATGGCTACCATATTTTGCATTTCGGTGATCCCGATCATGATGAGACCATCGGCATTATCGGTCATGCGCCCAGGCAGGTGGACGTTATTCAAAATGTCGAGGCAATTGAGTTGTTGCCCGGTTTTGAGGGCAAGGTGGCCATAACTGCGCAGACAACCGTCCGTTCGACTGATTTCGGGGAGGTCGAAAAAGCCGCCCGTAAGCGCTACCCCCATATTAAAGTGTTCAATACTATCTGTAACGCTACCGAACAGCGCCAGCAGGCTATTATGGAACTGGCTCCCATGATAGATATTATGTTGGTGGTCGGATCGCTGTCATCGGCCAATTCCAACCGCCTGGTACAGATTTCAAAAGCCATCTGTCAGAATGCCCACTTGATTAATTCAGCCGATGAAATTCGGACCGAATGGTTTAAAAAAGATGGGAAGGTCGAAATTGTCGGCCTGTCGGCAGGTGCGTCAACGCCGGACTTCCTGATTGAGGGAGCCATTGTGCGGCTTAGGCAAATTGGCGGCGGCGAAGTGGAAGTGATTGTCCCTGATCAGAAATCGCAGGTTAACCGGCTCGTCCTGGACACTTGAGATATTCGATATACCCACTCTTTATGCCATGTTACTGACGGAATCTGACAGTGGTATTTTTTTGTTGCCAAAAATTTATTTTGGTTTATATTGATAAACTCCGGGAACCATAAACGACCGGCAAGTGTTAGATTTAATGAAAGCGCATCGGCGCTTCACGCGGAACGTGATCCCCCTTTTCATCGCTTCAAGCAGATGAAATCGCAGATTTTGTTGCAGCGGGTCGAGATACGGACTGTTCAGAATCAGCCGATCATCATTAGACTGGTTCCGGGGATGTTTGAGTAAGAGAATGGTATTGAAAATAATAGGAGATTGAGGGAAAAACGTAGAGACTGATGTCAGGTTTTCCCACAGGAGATTGATATGATATCTCTCCTGTTAATATTCGAACGGCATATCCCGGTTGAGCGAGACTGATTCAGGGCATAGTTTGTCGTTCTTGCTGGAGGCGTAATGCGCAAGAGAATTGATCTTTATGTAAATCCCAAAGAGCAGGCTTGTCAGGATATAGAGAAATTCCTGCAGGATCTGGAAATCAGACTGGTAATTCGTAACATCGAAACCGAACCGCTGAATTATAATGAGATCGTCGCCCTGTTCAGGCATTTCGATTTGAAACATTTCCTGAATTCCGAATCCAAAGCCTACAAGAAGCACAAACTGGATCAGGGACTGCCTGACCGGAAAGAAATATTCACTCTTATGGCGGACGATAACACTCTGATCAGGCGGCCGATTGTGGTGGCCGGTCGACTCATGGTGGTTGGCTGCAACATTGATAAGATATCCGAGATGCTGCAGATCAGACCGAATGGTTCCGAACTGATTGTACCTCAGGTGAATCTCAGACGAATTGAAATCAAAACGAAATCCAGAAAGTCTTAAGCATCTTAAAAACCATTGCGTTTTATCACTCTTCCTGGTTATATTCATCCGCATGATAAACGGTGAAACAAGAGCAGGGGAATGCAATGGATATTCAGAGAGAAACTCTTGACGTAGATATTCTGGTTGTGGGTGCCGGCCCGGCCGGGCTTGCTTTCGGGCTTCACCTGGCGGAGCTGGTGAAAAAATCCGGCGGTGTGGTGGCCATGCCGGAGGTTGTCATTATCGAGAAAGGTTCCTATCCCGGAGCCCATTCCCTATCCGGTGCGGTTTTGGACCCGCGAGCCTTGAAGAAACTTATCCCTGATTATCTTGATCGGGATATGCCGTACGAGAAAAAGGCGGGGCGGGATTCGCTGTACTATCTTACCGAAAATTCCAGGGTAAAATTTCCGTTTATGCCGAAGCCGTTTAATAATGACGGCAATTACATAATTTCATTGAACAAGTTTACCGGCTGGCTGGCTGAAATGGTCGAAGCGGCCGAAATCAATATCTTCCCCGGAACCGGTGGTATCGAGCTTTTGATTGAAGACAACCGGGTGGTCGGCGTGCGTACTGTCGATATGGGGCTGGACAAGGATGGCAACCCCAAGGATAATTTTGAGCCAGGATCTATCCTGAAGGCTAAAGTCACCGTCCTGACCGAGGGTGTTCGCGGTTCATTGACAAGGGAGGCTTGCACCAAGCTCAATCTCGACGAGGGCAAAATGCCCCAACAGTACTTGACCGGGGTCAAGGAGATATGGGAAATTCGTCCGGGACGGCTTCAGGACGGCGAGATTATGCATACGTTCGGATGGCCGTTGCCGTCCGAGGATTATGGCGGCGGATTTGTTTATGATATGGGCGGCAATATGGCCGCCGTCGGGTATGCGGTCGGTCTGAACAGCTCCAACCCGACCAACGATCCTCATTTCAGGTTTCAGCAATTCAAGACGCATGCGCTGGTTAAAAAGATTTTCGAGGGCGGCAAAATGCTGCATTACGGCGCCAAGACCATTCCCGAGGGCGGCTATTACTCGATGCCCAGACTGTACCATGACGGCCTGCTTCTCGCCGGGGATTCGGCGGGCTTTCTGAACGCCCAGCGTCTCAAGGGAGTGCACCTGGCGATGGAATCGGGAATGATGGCGGCTGAGACGGTTTTTGAGGCGCTTAAGAAAGATGACTTCTCCGCGGCAACTCTGAAAACAATGCAGGATATTTTTGAACAATCCGAGGCCGCACAGGAGCTTTACCAGGTGCGTAATTTCCACGCCGGATTTGAAGACGGGTTGTACGCCGGCATGATTCAGGCCGGACTGCAGATGATCACAAAGGGACGCGGCCTGGTTGATCGGCGTGTCGTTGAGCCGGATTATGAGCATATGAAAAAGCTCAATGAATACATCACTGACCGGGGAGTCAATGCCGTCAAGCATGACATGAAATTCGACAATGAGTACCTGTTTGACAAATTAACCGACGTGTACCATTCCGGAACCAAGCACGAAGAGGAACAGCCGTCGCATCTGGTCATTGCCGATTTTGATATCTGCAACAACCAGTGCACCGAGGAATACGGCAATCCATGCCAGTACTTCTGCCCCGCGCAGGTGTACGAAATGGTCGAAGATGAACAAAATCCCGGTAAAAAGAAACTTCAACTGACACCGTCGAACTGTATCCACTGTAAAACCTGCGATATTGCCGATCCGTACCAGATTATAACTTGGGTGGTTCCCGAGGGCGGCGGAGGACCGAATTTTACCAATTGCTGATCTATAGATGATATTACATGAAAAGCCGCTCGACAGGGCGGCTTTTTTATTCTGCAAATTTTTACCCTGAAAGATAGCCTTGACACTCGACAGAATACTTGTAAATTTGTAGTATCCCTGCCATTCCTTACATCGGCCTATGAATTTTACCACGGATTGAATTTACCGGGAAATTTCAGCAGGTTTTGGGGTAACATATAGAAAGATCAAACGTAATGATGAATACGAGAAATAAAAATACAAGTCGGACAGGGGATTCACCAATGCTGATTCGGGTAATGGCGATACAGTCGGTAATGGGACGGGAACTGACCCTTGAAGAGAAACTTCATATTATCAAGAGAAGGCCGGACTTTGTATGCCTTCCCGAATACTGTTTAATTGACAAACGATCCCCTGATTTCATCCGGGCGGCGTTGGAGGTTAAGGAAAACATCCGGACATTACAACAGCTGTCGCTGGAATTGGCCACCTGCCTGATTGCCGGGTCGGTTGTCGAAGCCGATGGTGAGTCTTTATATAACAGTTCATACCTGATGAAAAACGGCGAAATTCTCGGGCGGTACCGCAAGCTCAATCCTGTCTCAGGCGAGACTGCCAAAGGAATAATGCCGGGGGATATGGTTTTCACAACAACGGTTGATGATGTTAAAATCGCCATACTGATCTGCGCTGATGCTCTCAATATCGGTCTGTTTGAAGCGTTGGTGAAAGAGGAGATTGATATTGTTTTTATTCCGACCACATCGCCGCTTCGTCCCGCCGAATTCAAGACTGAAAAGCATCGACGGGATAATGAGATATATGTCCGCTCGGCCCGGACGGCCGGAGCCTATATAGTAAAAACCTGCGGGGTTGGAACGCTGTTCGGTAAGCCGCTTCAGGGACGGTCACTGATTGCCTCGCCCTGGGGTATTCCGGCGAGGGTGCAGACCTATGCCGAATCGGAAAGAAACATGCTTACGACCGTTTTGGATATCGATGAAATCCGGGAATTCCGCCGCAAGATAAATTTGCACTCCCACCCGGCGGCAACGTCAATATGATCCGGTCAAAAAAAGGCGCCCCGAAAAGCGCCTTAAAGATTTACAGTTATAACCGATAATTATTGACCGCGATAAAAACGATCAATATTATTCTCGATATCGGCATTCTCAACCATTGTGTCAAACCAGCGCTGGTAGGCATCCTGACGCTTTTTCATCAGCACCTCCATTTTCAGGGAGTCCTCCACCTGCGTGAATTCATCAATACCCGGTGTGGATTTATCCAGCAGTTTGATTACAACGATGCCGTTACGGAATTCAACCGGCTGAGACAGGTCTCCGGGTCTTTCCAGGGCGAAGGCCGCCGCGATTACCATCGGGTCGTTTCCGATATTGGGTATGATCGATTTGCGTGTGACGTTCTTCTTGGTGTCGTATGGTATTCCGTAGCTGCGGCTGGCCTGGGACATTTTCATGCCATTTTCCAGTGAGCCGCGGATCGTCATGGCGGAATCTCTGGCCATTTTAATCTGGGTGTCAATTTCCAGTTTACGGCTGATAGTTTTCTTTACATCGGCGTAGGCTTTATATCCCTCGGGAATATGTTCGGCCACCTGGAATGTGAAAAATGATGATTTGGTCTCCATGATATCGGAGATGGTGCCGATTTTATTATCAAGTGCAAATCGGGCCGCCTCGATATTGGGGCCGATTGACTGGATATAGTCATTTTCGCGGAACGGCCGGGTGTTTATGATCTCATAACCGTATTCCTCGGCTGTTTCGGCAAATCCTTTTTCTCGTGCCTGCATGACGAAATCACGGGCATTCAGTTCGAGTTGATCGAATGTTTCCTGGGATATCTTAACTTTCATCAAGATATGAGCGGCGTTGCGCTTTTCAACATCGACCGGCTTGGTTTCGCCGGGAGGCGTTTCTTTCTCGGTCTTGATACCCAGCAGTTTAATTACATGCCAGCCGGACCGCGTTTTAATCGGCGGACTGATTTCATCGATTTTCATGGCGAAGACGGCGCTGTCAAACTCCGGGACCATCTGTCCGCGGCCGAACCATCCCAGGTCGCCGCCGCGTGAGGCGCTGTTGTCCTCGGACCATGCTTTGGCCAGTTCGGAGAAGTCCGCTCCGGCCACCGCTGAATCATAGGCTTCCTTGATCTGATAGTACACCTGATCCCAGTCATTCTGCGAGGGGGTTTTTTCAATTTTAATCAGGTCGATGACGGCGCGTTCCTCAATCAGGTAGCCTTCCTTGTTTTCCTCGTAGTAAGCTTCCATCTGCTCTTCGGTCGGTTCCGGTGCCAGACCTTTGAAGTTGGTTTTATCTAAATATATATACCCAATCTCTATCTCCTCACGCTCGTTGAGAAACTCCTGCATAACCTCGGCCGGAGTGACACGAACCGTACTGACGATTTCCTCCTGGAGCTTGTACCTTTGAAGATCGGGAAGGACATACCGTTCCACCGACGCCCAGTAGGCGGCGTTGTCCGGGTTGACCATGGCGGCGCCATATTTTTGCGTATCGAACTTTCCGTCGGTCATGAACTGCTGAGTCTGCCGTATTTCCTGAGGGGGATACATACGCAGGAAATTGTACATCTCCTCATCGGTGACGGCAATATTGTATTTATCGACCTGCTGTTTCATAAGAACATCAACCATAAGCTGGTTCCAGGCCTGTTCGCGGATTTCTTCGATTTTGGAAACCGGAAGCTCATCGTCAATCTTATCCTGCTCCTGCCGGTAAAGGGAGGAATAGTAACGGTCATATACCTGCAAAGCGATTTCCTCGCCATTTATTACTCCGATAGCATTACTGGAACTTTGAGAACTGGTAATGTCGGCGCCCCACTGGAGGATGATCATGCCTGTAAAGAAAATCAGAACAATAATAATAATCGGGAATATCAGTTTTCTCAAAAACGGAAACATGTAACTAACTCCTTATAAGCTCAAATCTCATTTAGACCGATTAATATACGCTAAAATGCCAAATGCGCAAGTTAGATATAATATCACCGCCGATAGAAAAAGCTTTGACTTTAAACCTTTCGCCTGATAATTTGTTTAACCTGCTATGAGTATTGTATCGGCTTTGACAAAACCTTTTTTAATGCTGGTAATTGCCTGCATGGCAACGGCATATGCCGGTGATGGGGTCTGGCCGGTCGAAGGCGGAATTGACCTGTCCTCGGGATTCTGTGAATTCCGGCCCGGACATTTCCACGGTGGTGTCGATATCAGAACCGGGAGCAAGGAAGGAAGGAAGGTGTTTTCGCCGGTCGACGGCTATATCTGGCGGCTGAAATATTCCTATATCGGTTACGGCAAGGGCGTTTATATGAAAGATGCAGGGGGGTATATATATGTTTTAGGCCACCTTTCGCGACTGTCTGACCGGCTGAAAAAAACGGTACGAAAATATCAGTATGCAAATCAGCGATACTCTTTTGATTTGTTTTTCGAGCCTGACTCCATCCCTGTTAAGCAGGGTGAGTTGATCGGGTTTTCCGGCCAGAGCGGTTACGGTCCACCGCATATTCACTTTGAAAAACGTGACCCCGATAACCGGCCGTTGAATCTGCTGGCTCATGGGTTTGGTTTATCCGACAATCAAGCCCCGGAAATCGAAAAAGCGGCGTTGATTTATTTCGACGACAACTCGCTTTTTGCAGATGGCCAACGCCGCACCGTGTATGATGTCAGTTATGACAAAGCCAGTGGGCGTTATCTGATTGATACGGTCATTCTGGTTCAGGGACAGTTTGGTGTCGCTGTGCGCGCCTTTGATCGTATCCGGCCGCGTGGCCCGCGGCTGAACCTGTACGGAATGAAACTGTATATCGATGATTACCTGTACTATGAAAACCGATTTGACAGGTATGATTATGCCGAAACGCAGATGGTTGATCTTCTGTTTGACTTCGCTCAGGAAGTAAACGGCATATCCCACTGGCATCTGCTTTATAACCTGCCCGGGAAAAAATTCAGCGGCAGTAAATCACAGTTTCGCGGGGGAGGATTATTCTCAGGGGAAACCACTTACAGTTACGGAATACATACGGCGCGGGTGGAAATTTCTGATGCCGCGGGAAATCAAACCGAACTGGTTTTCAGGTTTGTCCTTGCCCCGGCTGATCACCTGTTTAAGGCTGAGTGGATCAGCGACACCCTTTTCTATCTCCACGGCAACCCCAATCTGCAATATCTCGATATAGAACAGGTGCAGGTTCTGGGTAAAACCGGCAACGGCGGCTGGCAGAAATTCGCATCGGGACTGATCGAAACCAGGGGGAAAAGTGATTTTCGCGTGACGATACCGAGCAGTAATAAAGAGTGGAAAGTGCTCAAAGTGCGTCTGGTCGGTCGATCAGGATGGCATGTGGATGATATCTTTCTGCCGGTCAATGTTGAGAAAAAGGTAAAATACTCTTTAAAATACAGCATAAAAAATGACGGTATTCAATTTAAAATATCATCCCGGCGCAAATTTGTCGACCCGCCCCGGCTGGAGGTTCTGCATGAAGATGGCTATGTTCTCGATCTTCCAGTAAAACAACTTTCTCAAAACAAATTCGCCGCCTTCTACAAGTGTGAAAATATCGCCTCGCAAATTGTCCGGTTTGATCTTTACAACGAGGGTTCGCTTCTGGCCGATGAGACTATTGATGTCGATATTGTCCCGGTCGGTGTTGCCCTGGAACCGGTGAAATATGCGGTTGGCAACATCTTCATCGTCACTGCCGAACGGGATGATTTCTATCAGCCGTCATTGATGGAAGTCGAACGCCAGACAAAATTGTATCCGAAAAAGAAAAACATGATTGGCTCGGTGTATTCTATTCTTCCGAAAACGATACCATTGGCCGGAAAAATTGAAGTTGCCTTCAACGGTGATTATTCGCCGGACAGCAGACAGGTTTGTATTTATCGTTTGAATAAGAAAAACAAGTGGAAACCGCTCAAGACTTCGCGTCAGGACGGCCGGCTTGTTGCCGAAACCGGGCTGGTGGGAGAGTTCGCCATACTTGAGGATACCGACGCGCCGCGTGTCAAGAATATCAAACCGGGTCGCGGGAAAACGGTCGGGACCGCTTGGCCGGAAATTCGGTTTACATTAGGCGATAATATCTCCGGTATAGAAAACGACAGCGATATCGCTATCTTTCTTGACGGCATCTGGCTTATCCCGGAGTATGACCCCGAACTTGAAAAAGTTATAACCTCCCCGCGGTACAGGTTGGCCGACGGTCGGCATGAATTAAAAATAATGGTCTTCGACCGGGCCGGAAATGAACGAATCGTTTACTCCGAGTTTTTCGTAAAAACTAAAAAAGAAGAGTAAATCAGAGAAGTGATAAGCGATGTTCATTCCGCTTAAAGATGAAAACCCGACAGCCGGCAAGACCTATGTTACAATTGCGCTTATTGTCATAAATATCCTTGTCTTTTTATGGTCATACCTTAGAAGTGCTGAGGGGTTTCAGGTGGTCATGTTCCAGTTCGGGATGATCCCGGCCGAGATCATGCACGGGATCGAATTGACCCCGCAGTTTTCATCGCCGATATATTTTACCCCGTTTACCAGCATGTTTATGCACGGCGGGATAATGCACCTGGCCGGTAACATGCTTTATCTCTGGATATTCGGCAAAAATATCGAGGATCATGTCGGGCCGGTTAAGTTTATCATTTTCTATCTCGCCTCCGGGCTGGCGGCGGCGTTTCTGTTTATAGTTTTCAACCCTGATTCGAATGTCCCGATGGTTGGTGCATCGGGAGCGATTGCCGGTGTGATGGGCGCCTACCTGGTGCTTTATCCGAAGGCGAAGATTCTGACATTGCTGTTTCTCTTTTACTTCATACGGATTATTCGGGTTCCGGCGATAGTCCTGCTCGGTTTCTGGTTTGTTTATCAGTTATTCATGTCGGCGGCTTCCGGCGGAGGCGGGGGAGTGGCCTGGCTGGCGCATGTCGGCGGATTCGCATTCGGGTGGATATTATTCAAGATTTTCAATCGGCGCCGCAGGAAGCGCCCGGTGGTTTATTGAAAAACCACGCATTGTATTATCCCTCAGACATGTAGTATAATTCCACCATGAATGGTGGGTCACCCAAACCTACTCTGGTTAGGGCGACCAGTGACAAAA
>DAOWOO010000059.1 GCA_030642025.1 Candidatus Zixiibacteriota bacterium
CATCAGTTCATAGTACAACCCGTTCAGATTTATAGTCACCTTGTCTTCGGTAAGACTGCTTATTCTGCCTGATATTTGCGATATCATATCGACCCCATAAGCGCGTTATGATGACAGAGCGCCACCGCCAGGGCGTCGGCGGTATCCGACGAGCAGAGGTCGCCCTTTAAATTCAATGTCGATTTTATCATCCTCTGCATCTGGAGCTTGGTTGCCCGTCCGTTGCCGGTCAATGATTTTTTAATCCTCGTCGAGGCGTACGATACTACCGGGATACTGTTCTGGGCTGCATGGACAAAAATAATCCCCCGGGCATGACCCATGATTATCGCCGTTTTAGGGTGCGAATAATGGGAGTACAATTCCTCCACGGCAATATAGTCGGGTTTGAACTGGGCGATAATCTTTCCCGTCTCAACAAATATTTCTCTAAGCTTATCCTCAAAGTTGCTTTTTTTATCGGTCTTGATTATTCCGGCTTCCAGTACCCGGCATTCAACTCCTTCCGATTTCAGGACCCCGTAACCGGTTATATGCAGACCGGGGTCAATCCCGACAATAATCATGGCGGTGCCATGCCGATCGGTCGGGGTTACCCGGCCAGTTTTTCCAGAATTGAGTCGTCAATATCGAAATTGGCGTAGACATTCTGCACATCGTCGTTTTCTTCGAGAGCTTCATACAGCTTGAGCATTGTCTCCGCCTGCTTTTCTTCCAGTTTGACCGTGTTCTGAGGTATCAGGGAAATTTCCGCCGAGATAACCGAAATAGATTTAGCCTCAATGGCCACGCGGACATTTTCCAAATCCTCCGGCGGAGTGATAACTTCAAAAATATCGCCCTGCTGCGACAGGTCGGACGCTCCGGCATCGAGGACAATCTCCATCAGGGTGTCTTCATCACAAATGGTTGAATCAACCTGGACAATTCCCTGTTTGTCGAACATCCAAGCCACACAGCCGTTTTCACCGAGATTTCCGTTGTACTTTGAAAAGAGATGGCGGATATCGGCCACGGTACGATTTTTATTATCCGTAAGGACGATTACATACACCGCCACTCCGGCCGGTCCGTAGCCTTCATAAGTAACCTCATCATAGGACACTCCCGGCAGTTCTCCGGTGCCTTTCTGTACGGCGCGTTTGATATTGTCCTGCGGCATATTGGCCGCCTTGGCGGCCGCCATCGCCGTTCTCAATCTCGGGTTGGCATCGGCATCCCCGCCGCCGGCGCGAGCCGCCACTGTGATCTCCTTGATCAGCTTGGTGAACACCTTCCCGCGCTCGGCGTCGGCCTTGCCTTTTTTTCGTTTGATGGTCGCCCACTTGGAATGGCCGGACATGCTTTCCTCCTGGTATTTCAGTAATTATACTCTAATATAATATGTTAACATTTTGCCCGGCTTGAGGCAAGTGGATTATACGGGGATTATACAGGAAGTGATTATTACGCCGGTTTGGAAAGTAAATTATTCTTCGATTTCCGCAAATCGATACCGCTGTTCCAGCTCCTCGTGGAGGACAATTATGGCGATCCGGCGATTACGGGGATCCTGCGGCTTCTTGGGAAGTTTAAGATGCCGGTCGGCATAGCCGCGGATTTCAACCATTTGCGTTTCCGGCAGGCCCGAAGCCACCATATGCCGGCGGGCGCTATTGGCCCGATCGGCGGAAAGTTCCCAGTTGGTGTAATTGGTACGACCGGAGTACGGCATGTTATCGGTATGGCCCTCAATTACGATTTTATTCGGCAGAAGTTTTAACTCCTGCGAGATGGCATTGAGAATAAGTCTGGTTGTCGGCCGAAGTTCGGCGCTGCCGCGGGTAAAGAAATTGATTGAGTCCGGGTTCGTCGAAACCTCAGCCAGTTCAATACGCAACCCCTCCGGAATCAACTCAATCTGAATGAAATCCTTGAGCTTGCCTATTTCGGGCATATGGTCGAGCGCTTCACGTATTTTCACGCTGGCCTGCGTGAGAGCATCCTCGGCTGATTCAATAGACGAGGCGCCCTCCGCCCTTTTATTATTGGGCTGTGTCTTTAACGGAGATTTGCCGCCCTTAATAATGCCCGCCCCCGTTCCTTTCATGAAATTTATGGGATTATTGAAATAACCCTGAACCGCCTGCTTGACATCGTCGTTCTGCGATACCAGCCACATGACCAGGAATAAGGCCATCAGGGCCGTCATAAAATCAGCATATGCAACTTTCCACGCACCACCGTGATGGCCGCCGTGACCGCCTTTTTTCTTGACTATTATTACCGGTTGTTGTTTTTGTTTTTCCTCGTCTTCCATTCCTTCAGCCAATCCTATTTATTCTTACTGGCCCGGCAGGCATTCTCGATTTCCATAAAGCTGGGACGCACTTCATCGGAGATCATCCGACGCGCGAACTCAACCGCGATCGCCGCCGTAAATCCTTTATGGAAAGCTATCAACGCCTGTTTCAGGCAGATATAATATTTCCCTTCCGCACTGACCTGGTACTGGATGTTTGAGGCCAGCGGCTGAACAAACCCGTACGACATTAGAATACCCAGAAAGGTCCCAACCAGGGCCGCGGCGACATGCATACCAACCTCCTTCGCCGGACCGCCGATAGAACCCATGGTAATTACGACGCCGAGTACAGCGGCGACAATACCAAGTCCCGGCAGGGAATCGCCGATGGTCTGGAGAGTCGATGCAGCCTGCATTTCTTCATGCTCATGGATTTCCAGGTCAAGATCCATCATTGCTTCAAGATCATGCTCGGGAATACCTCCCATAATAATCAAACGCATCGTATCGGACAGGAAATTAAGAGCATGTTGGTTTTTTACAAAATAATCATACTTGCTAATTACCGAACTTTTCTTTGGCTCTTCAATATGGGATTCCAGCCCGACCAGACCATCTTTGCGGGCTACGTTAAACAATTCATACATCATAACCAAAAGATCGGTATATGACTTCTTGGAAGGTCCGGAACTCAATACTTCAAGTAATCTGGAAAAAATCGATTTCAACACACGGGGAGGCGCCATAATCAGCATTGCGCCGAAAGCCGCTCCTCCTATAATAACAAACTCAGCCGGTTGATATAGAACCATTAAGTGCCCATGCGCCATCAAGTAACCGCCGATTATGGAGACGGTAACGACAATTAAACCAACCATTGCAATCATAAGCCGAAAGACCCTTTTTGCCAAAATTCCCGATATTTCTGCGTATTTTCTATAATCCGCAGGTATTACACTAATTATCGACATTTGAGCGGGAATCTATAACAAATGGAATTGCCCGAATCTGGACCGATAATAGGTGGTGAGTTTTGGGGTCGTAAGGCCTGATAATTCGATCGGTATAACAGCTAAATTATTATGTTGACAAAGCTTGGGGATACGTTATTATATGATGTTAATTATACGCTAGCAAAAATATAACATTGAAAGGAGGGGTGCGTATGACAGGCGTTAGGGTTCGTGATGATGAATCCTTTGAGAAGGCCCTTCGCCGCTTTAATAAGTTTTGCGAAAAGACTGGTATTTTATCTGATATAAAGAAACATCAGCATTTCGAGAAACCGTCCGAGCGGCGTAAAAGAAAGTCGAATGCCGCCAAACGGAAGCTTCGAAAAGCACAGCAATCCGAAGGTTAGGAGACTATGTCTCTCCTGGCAAAAATTGACAGCGATTTAATCACGGCCCTGAAGGCAGGTGAAAAGGATAAAGTAACCCTCCTTCGGGGCCTTAAATCTGATATCAAGTATCGCAAAATCGACAAAAGGGATGAACTCTCCGACGATGATATTATCAGCGTCCTGACCAGCGCCGCCAAAAGGCGAAAAGACTCGATTGAACAGTTCACGGCCGGTAATCGAGCCGACCTGGTCGATAAGGAAGCCAGGGAGTTGAAAATCATTGAATTATATCTTCCGGAACAGATGCCGGAAAAGGAGATTCGCGATCTGGTAAGGGCCGCAATAGCCGAAACAGGCGTCGATTCACCGGCTAAACTGGGTCTGGTAATGAAGCATCTGATGCCCTCTGTTAAAGGAAAAGCTGATGGTAAGCTGGTCAATCAAATTGTACGGGAAATGCTTACCGAAGGCCGTGAATAATCGTACACACCAACACCGGATGCAATGCCAAGGAAGGAGATGAGGGGATGAATTGGATTGATATAGTGCTGTTGGTTCTTCTGGTCGCGGCTGTTATTGTCGGATCCAGAAAGGGATTAATTCGAGAATTGTTGGCCCTGGCCGTTCTAACCGCAACAGTTATAGTTTCGATAAACTACATCGACATTATTTCCGTCAAAATTTATGACATGATTGGCGGATCACCGCTGGTAACGGCAATCATTTCATTTATTGTCCTGCTTGCATTTATCTATGCCATATTCAAGCTTTTGGGGCTTCTTTTTTACCGGATCGCCAATCTTCAGAAACTGGGGAAAAAAGACCAGTTGGGCGGCGCTTTGGTTGGGGCGGTACGCGGCTGGGTAATTATCAGTTTTGCCCTTTTCTTGGTCTTTCTAATGCCGATGCCGGACAGATTTTACACTGATTTTGAAGAATCATTCCTCGGCCCAACCTTCGCCAAAACACTGCCATTGATGTATGAATCCACTGCCGGTTTACATCCGAAAAACGTCGACTTTATGGAAAAAGTGGAGAAGACTCTTCTTCACCGGTCATCCGCCGATATGTCGGAATCGCAAAGGTTCCGCATGGCCGAGGATAGAGAGCAGGTTTACCGAGTCATTTATCAAATGGACAAATTCTTTGGTTCGGCCAACAGAAAGCTATAGCCGTTCATAAAGCTGTTTTCATTTCGCGAAATAGTTTATATATTCAAGCCGGTGTAGGCCGGCTTTTTTATTGCCCGCGGAGATAATATAATGTCCGGATTCGACAGTCATACTCTTGATGTACTGGAGTACCCCAAGATAATTTCCATTCTTGAGGGACTTTGCCTGACGCAGTACGGTACGGCGCAGACAAAACAAATTGCGCCGATAACCGATGCCCCTGAAATCCGCATCAGGCTGGACGAGGTATCCCAGATGAAGGATATCATCCAATTCGGTGCGGCGCTTCCACTTTATCGTCAGGAAGACGTCACCGAGGTTCTGGAAAGGTCGAAAACCGAAGGGTATTTGCTGGAACCGAAAGAGCTTTTGCAGGTCAAGGAGCTTATTGAGGTTTCCATGGCTCTGCACGGCTATGCTCCCGAAGAACGCGACAGGTTTCCGCTAATTGCCGCCTACCTGGCTGATATGCATCCGTATGGGCATATTAAAAAGGCCGTTGACAAGGCCATCGACAGAGATGGTCAGGTGCTTGACGGCGCCTCGCAGAAGCTTAAACAGATTCGCGGAGATATCGGTAGCCTGCGTCGAAAGATCGTTGCCCGGCTTGACCGGATGCTTACCGAAAGGCGCAAAATGCCGGGCTGGCAGGATGATACCGTTACTCAGCGCGATGGACGCTACGTTATCCCCTTTCTGTCCGGCCAATTCCGATCTGATGCCGGGATAGTGCACGACCGCTCCCAATCCGGAGCGACACTGTATGTTGAACCCAACGAGACAGTTGAAATGAACAACCAACTCGGTCTTCTGATGCAGGGTGAACGGCTGGAAATCGACAGGATTTTAAGAAGCCTCACCGCCCTGGTCGGCGAGGCCGCCGACGGATTACTGAGCAATGGCGGGATTATCGGGATTATCGACGCTATCCATGCCGCGGCGACTCTTTCCATTAAAACAGACGGCAACGCCCCGGTAATCAAGGGCAAGAGCTGTTTCAATATGATTGACTGCCGCCATCCGCTTCTTCTGTACTATACCGAGGATAATAAATCGGTGGTCGGCAATGATATCTCACTTGATCAGGGACGGCTGGCCATGATTATTACCGGACCCAACACCGGCGGCAAAACGGTGGCGCTTAAGACCGTTGGCCTTCTGGTACTCATGGCGCAGTCGGGACTTCATATACCGGCAGACAATAAATCAGAAATCGGTATATTTAAGAATATCCTGGCCGATATCGGCGATGAGCAGTCAATCGAATTGTCGCTGTCGACTTTCTCATCGCATATACGGCAGATTGCCTACGCGGTCAAAAACGCCGGGCCGGATACATTGATATTATTCGATGAAATCGGCGCCGGAACCGATCCCAAGGAGGGCGCCGCGCTGGCCGAGGCGATACTGGTTAAACTAACCGGCATGAAGGCGCATGTGATTGTCACAACTCATTATTCCCAGCTTAAAACTCTGCCGATGGTACACCCGGAAATGGAAAACGCTTCCTTTGAATTCGACAAGAAAACCCTCCAACCGACTTACCGCCTGCATGCGGGAATTCCAGGGGCATCGTATGCCGTCGAGATCGCCGAGCGGCTGGGGCTATCGAAGGATATCGCCGATAAAGCCTCGGAGCTTCTGGGCAAGGGCGAGCGGTCGCTATCCAAACTGATAGAATCTCTCGAGGCCGAACTGGCGGTGCTCCGCAAAGATAAAGGAACCCTGGAAGGCAGGCTCAAACATGCCGGACAGCTTGAAGAATATTACAAAAGCCAGAGTGAAAAGCTTAAACACGAGATTGACCAGGCCAAGCAGGAACACCTGAAGGAGCTGGAACAGATTCTAAACGAAAGCAGAACCGAAACAGAACGGCTGGTCAAGGGAATTCGTGAATCGCAGGCATCGAAAGAGTCGGTCAAAAAAGCCCATAAGTACCTTCAGCAGGCCGAGAACAAGTTAAAACATCTCAAGAAAAAACATATGCCACAGGTATCACAGGAGGATGACCTCCAACCGGGCGACACGGTCTGGGTGGAATCTCTCAAACAGGAGGGTGAACTGGCCGAAGCACCCAAAGGTAACGAGGCCAAAGTGCGGATCGGCAACATAATGGTCACCGTGGATACCAAAGATATTAAAAAGATCTCAGACATGAGCGATACCCGGACCGGCCGCTCCGGCATAACGTCGGCGGATAATACCGAAACGACCGGACCGGAGATTCAGCTTCTGGGAATGACGGTCGAGGAAGCTTCCGAGGCGCTGGATAAATTCCTTGACTCGGCGGTACTGTCCGGGTTGACACAGCTTTATGTTGTTCACGGCAAGGGTACCGGCGTATTGCGAAAGGCAATGACAGAGTTGTTGCAGAAACATCCGGCGGTGGCATCGGTCAGGCTCGGCAACTGGAATGAGGGCGGCTCCGGAGTTACAGTGGTTAAATTGAAATAGTCATGGCATGATTCCGCAGGAAACAATAGAGCAAATTCGACAGGCAACCGATATTGTCGATCTGATCAGCCAGTATTTGCGTCTTAAAAAAAGAGGACGCAATTATTTCGGAGTATGCCCTTTTCATGTCGAGAAGACTCCCTCTTTTTCCGTCGCGCCTGAAAAGCAGATTTTTCATTGTTTCGGGTGCGGCGCCAGCGGCAATGTCTTCTCATTTTTAATGCAGCATGAGAACATGACCTTTGTGGAGGCGGTTC
>DAOWOO010000040.1 GCA_030642025.1 Candidatus Zixiibacteriota bacterium
CATTGACCGCCATACAGATAAGTATAAAATAAACAACTTTAACGGGTTTTGACGATAACATCCATATCTCCCCTGCTAATTAAATACAGGCCTTGTGAGGAGTCCGAAGGTCATAAACGCCGTGTATTTTAGAACCCTCACTGCGAACTATACCGGCCTTATTATATATCAAAATACGACAATCTCTCCATTTGACAAGTGGTCTTTTGAATTCATAAGAATCGAACCGGGCAAAAAAACCGTGTATTTGCTATTTTCTGCTTGACAATTTGAGAAAAATAGATATTTTCAAGTTGAAATACTGCTAAATATGTAAAATCAACCTAATTTCTGCAATCTCGAAAGGCTATAATAGTGTCCCATTGTTAAGGTAACAAAACTGTAACCTTGTTTTTACCGGGAGAATACGATGCATTGCCGTGTCGGTCTTCGGCGTGGGAAGCTGTTGACAGCCGCTATTTGCCTTTTGCTGATTGGATTTGTTCATTCGGCTTTTGCAGGTCCGGGTGACCCTGTTCCCTATCGAATAGAAATCAGCCATATTACCGACGCTCAATCCGGCACAATTATCACCATTCCGATTATAAAAGACTCCGGCTCGGAACAATCGCGCGGATTCGACTTCATGATTGGCTTTGATACCACTCTGCTTACTTATAACCGCTTGATACCCGGCGAAATGTATGATATCCCCGGCGATTATGAATGGGAATTTATAACCGGCCACCTGGAACAGGTTCCGGGGTGTGATGATTATTGTCCGTCGGGACTGCTGGGAATCCTGTCGATGGCCGACACCGACGATGGCACCCATCACCCGGTAGAGTATTATATAGATGACGGCACGGTACTATTCGAGATTGAATTTATCATTACCGAACATCCGGCGGCCAATTGCCGCTTCGCACCGATCCGCTTCTTCTGGACTGAATGTCCCGATAACGCCATCGCCTATGGCCCGCTGGAATTCATCAGGATGGCCGTTTCCGACAGTGTTATTGATGTCGGCTCGCTCAATATCGCCAACCCTGAAGCCTCGTTTCCGACCTATTACGGCCTCCCCGAGAACTGCTTTGATCCCGAAGCTCCCAATAACCCGGAGAGGTTGATTCAGTTTGTCAATGGGGGAGTGGATATTCAAGGTACGGAACCGTTTACCGGCCGGGGCGATCTGAATCTTAACGGTACCGGTTATGAGCAAATTGACTGCCTTCTGTTCGGCGATTATTTCCTCTACGGCTTATCAGTATTTACAATAGACCCGGATTCACAGATAGCCGCCACGGATGTCATTGGCGACAATATTCCGTTGGCTGTCAATGACTACGCTTATCTTCTGAGGGTTACGGAAGACGTTTTACCGGCCTGGCCGCATTGCCCACCCATGACAAATGAAAGTTCTTCGGGGCTTATGTGGATAATAGACACGGATACGTCGCTTATCATACGCTCCGATTTTAATCTGCCTGCCGCCGTTTTGCACCTGTCATTTTACGCTCCCGATATGCAATCGCCCGGCGATTACGAGATCCACACATCTCCGGCGATTGAGCACATGGATATCGTTCATACTCTGCGCGATGATACTCTTGCCATTCTGGTTTCAAAATTACGGCAAACACCGGACGGCATACCTTCGGCAACCATAGATACCGGCACAGTCGATCTTTTGGAGATTCAATATGGCGGGGAATCTCCATTATTCGCTTCCGCTGAGGCCGCCGGATACTTTGCCCCGCAGATTATCCTATCGGTCTCGGCGGTTCCGAATTATCCGCCCCTTTTTGGCGATTATCCGGCCCAACTGGAAAATGACAGCGCCGGCGGGTTTGTACACATATTCACAGCCGCTGATCCGGACAATCCGCCCGATCAGGTCTATTTTACATTATTATCCGGCCCGGGAGAAATCGATTCAATCACCGGCAACTGGTCATATGCTCCGGTTTGTCTGGACATTGGCACCACCCTTACACTTGAAGTCTGCACCTATGATATCGCTCACCCCTGCCCGCAGATTGACCCGGCCATGCATGCCACCGTTGAACTGATTGTAACCGAGCCTCCCCCCATACCGGGAGATATTAACGCCGACAGCATAATCAATCTTCATGATATTCTCGGTTTACTGGCGTATGTTTATCTCGATGGCCCACCGCCGGTGCCGTCATCCAATGTCGGAGATGCCAACCGGGACGGCGAAATTAACCTTTCGGACATACTGTTTTTAATTGAATATGTCTATTTCCAGGGTCCGGAACCCGGGTGTCAGAAGAGTGGTCCGTGAATATTCTGTCGGGAAGAATGGACACAATCCTCGGCTCATAAAGTCCGCATCGCCATATCCCGAGAGCCCAGGATAGGGTGATGTGCTCAGGGGGGATGCCTTCGCGGCATCCCCCCAACATTTACGGGTTCGGGCCGTAATCAATAATTCATATGCAGGCCACTAATAAAGAGAATTACAAGATTGCGGGACAATCTTCTCTAATTGTCATTTTGCCCTTAACTTTTTAAAACAAAGGCCATATATTTATTATGACCGACTGGTCGGTTTTATTTGAAAAATGTTATTATGAGTCCCGGAAACACGGTTAAAGAAAAAAACGGGAGGCGTTATGAAAAGGCTTATAAACACAGCCCTGACATTATCGTTTTTACTGTCCATTGCCGCCTGTCAACTCTCGGCCCAGGCCGATAAAAACGACACCCTGGTCAAACAGCTTATCAGGGAAGTCGATGAGCTGTACAGAAGCAAATCCAGCTACTCCGAACTGGAGATGGAAATTGTCACCCCCCACTGGCAGAGAACCTTGGCCATGTACGGCTGGACGGAAGGGCTGGATAAAACCTTCATAAGAATCACATCCCCAAAAAAAGAAAACGGCGTAACGACCCTTCGGATTGAAAATGAAATGTGGAATTATCTCCCCAAAACCGATAAGGTAATGAAAATTCCGCCTTCGATGATGATGTCCTCATGGATGGGATCCGATTTCACCAACGATGACCTGGTCAAGGAATTTTCACTTTTTGAAGATTATATGTACGAGTTTATTCATCCCGAAGGAGAACCGGACAGCCTGTATTATATCAATTGTATTCCCAATGAGGATGTCCCGATAGTGTGGAATAATATCGTGATCTCCGTCCGTAAAGACGATCATATCCCGATCTGGCAGAAATACTATGATGAAAAAGGCACCCTGATGCGTCTTATGAATTATAGCGATGTCAGAAATTTCGGTGACCGATTAATCCCGGCGACCATGGAAATGATTCCGCAGAACAAAGAAGGACACAAAACCGTAATCAGATACCATAAACTGGAATTTGATATAAATCTGGACAAGGATGTTTTTTCTCTTAGAAAACTTCGGTCCGGAAAGTAAAATTTAACCATGCTCACATTCAAGATTGCCTTTCGCAATATTTTCCGTCAGAAACGCCGCACCTTCCTGACCATTCTGACCATGTTCGGCGGTTTCACTCTCGCGGCCATATCTATCGGATGGGCGGACGGAACATATAACAACATCATCAACATATTTACCCGAAACCAACTCGGTCATATCCAGATTCATCATAAGGGGTATCTTGACCGGCCGACCTTGTATAAAACGATAACTGATTATGAAGCTCTCGGTGCCACCATTGAAAATATCAAAAATGTTGAGGCCTGGACGCCCCGCATTTTTTCAGCCGGTCTGGTTTCTGTGGGAGATAAAACCGCGGGGGTGCGTATTATCGGAATTGATCCTGTCCGCGAGAACAACACCACCCTTTTTAACCCAAAGATAATCGACGGCAAACCGTTTTCCGACACTGCCGCCTTTGAAGCAATCCTCGGTAAAGGTCTGGCCAAAATATTAAAGGCGAAGGTGGGCGATAAGGCGGTAATTGTCTCCCAGGGCGCCGACGGTTCAATCGCCAATGATCGGTACACCATCGTCGGGCTGATCGATTGCGGCGATGAAATATCAAACCAGACCTCATTCTATCTGCATATCGATGATGCCAGTGAGCTTCTGGTCCTGTCCGGGCGTATCCATGAAATGGTCATAGTGGTCGATCATCTCGATCATGTCGCCGAAGCAACCGAGGAAATACAAAAATCAATCGATAACCCGGAGCTTGATGTCGCCCCGTGGCAGGTAGTTGCCAAATCGTTTTACCGGGCGATGCAGGCGGATAAGAAGGGTTCATGGATCAGCCTGTTCGTGATAATCCTGATTGTCGCCGTCGGAGTGCTCAATACCGTCCTGATGACCGTTCTGGAACGTACTCGTGAGTACGGTGTTCTCCGGGCAATCGGAACTGGACCCGGCCAGATATTCCGGCTGGTGATTTACGAGGTGGCAATCATGGCGGTAATAAGTGTCATCGTGGGAACGGCGCTCAGTCTGTTGAGCCTTCATCTGCTGTCGATTTACGGCATCCCCTTCCCCGATAACGGATTTGAATACGGAGGTGTAGTCTTCACGCACGGCTACGCCGAAATAAACCTGATTTCAATTCTGGCGCCGACTATCGCAGTGGTATTATCGGCTATGCTGGTTTCGATTTTCCCGGCCGTACGGGCCGCCCGGATCGCCCCGGCCAGAGCAATGAGGATGCATTAGGAGCCGATTATGATAATTACTTTTATCAAGCTGGCCTGGCGAAATATGTTCCGCAACAAGCGGCGAACTCTTATCGCCGGAATAGCCATCGGTCTCGGGCTGGCGTCGCTTATATTTGTCGATGCGCTTATAATCGGCATGAAAATAAATATGGTGCACTCGGCCACGGCTTCATTTCTGGGCGAGGGACAGATTCACCGTAAGGGTTTCCGGGATACCCACGAAGTCGAACTCACCATTGCCGACCGTGAGAAAGTCATCTCCAATCTGAAGCAGGAGACGATTGTCGAACGGTTTACCGAACGGGTAATGTCATTTGGTATGATAACCTCTCCGGCCAACGTCAACTCGGTGACCATGTTTGGTATTGACCCCGAAACTGAACCATACCTGTCGCAGATTGACGAAGCTATTATAGAGGGGGACTATTTCAAGGGTGCCAATAAACAGAATATCGTGATCGGAAGCAAGCTGGCTGAACTGCTTGAAGTCAGCCTGGGTGACCGGGTGGTTCTTACCGTGGCCCAGGCACATACCGGCGAACTTTCCCAGGAACTGTTCCGAGTCTCGGGAATTTATTATTTCAATATCAGGGAAATGGATCGGGGTATGGCATTTATCCGATTGCCCAAAGCGCAGCAAATGCTGGCGCTGAATTCAAATATTCATGAGATCGCCGTTAAATTTACCGATACCAAGTTCAGTCAAAACAAAGATCTCCCCTTCTGGGACAAATACTCACAGAACGGCAACGAAGCGGCCGGATGGACAACCCTTGTGCCCCAGTTGGAAGCGGCACTGAAGTTTTCCGATTTCGGCATATTTATTGTCGGAATAATACTGTTCGGGGTTGTCTCACTAGGGATTGTCAACACACTGTTTATGTCGCTTCATGAGCGGATGTTTGAATTTGGCGTGCTCAGGGCGATCGGGACACGGCCGTTTGCCATGGGACGGCTGGTCGTGTTCGAGGCCGGCGCGCTGGCGATAATCAGTATTATTCTGGGAATTATTATTGGATATATTGTAACGGCCATATTTTCAAAGGTTGGTATAGACTATTCCGGAATCGAACTTGCCGGAGTCACTTTCAAGGAACTGCTTTACCCGGTTATGGAAATCCGGCAGTTTATTCTATTTCCGGTAATCGTATTTATACTTACCCTTGTGGTGGGCCTGTATCCTGCCGCCTATGCGGCCCGGATATCACCTGCCAAAGCAATGCGAACGGCTGCATGATGGAGGCTGATATGAATGATGAAGTGAATCAGGAAGTTATAGTCGCCCGCGGAGTAAAAAGGACTTACAGCGATAACGGAGTGCCGGTCGAGGCGGTTCGCGGCATTGATTTGATCATTACCCGCGGCGAATTTACCGCCATCGTCGGACCGTCCGGGTCGGGGAAAACCACGTTTTTGAACCTTATTTCCGGCCTTGACCCGGTTTCCGAGGGCGAAGTCAGACTGAACGGCAAAAAACTCTCAGCCATGAGCGGCCGGGAACTGTCCGATTTCAGACGCGACAATATCGGCTTCATCTTTCAGGCGTACAACCTGATACCGGTCCTGACCGTCGAGGAAAATATCGAGTATATCATGCTTCTTCAGGGCCTTTCCCGACAGGAACGTCACCAACGGGTCGAAAAGATACTGGCCGAAGTCAAACTGGAAGGGTACGCCGACCGTCTGCCGAACAAACTGTCCGGGGGACAGCGACAACGGGTCGCGGTGGCGCGGGCAATGGTTTCACACCCGTCCATTATCCTGGCTGATGAACCGACCGCCAATCTCGACTCCAAAACCGGAGCCGAACTTCTGGACATGATGCGCAACCTGAACCAGACAACCGGCATGACATTCGTGTTTTCAACCCACGATGAGATGATCATGGAACGGGCCGAAAGACTTATTGTCCTCAAGGACGGTTTAATCTCAAGTGATGAAACCCGACAGTAAATGGTGATGACACGGTTTTTCAACAGACTTTTGACATTAATGCTTCTGGTCGGCTGTCTGCTCTGTCCCGGCCATGCCGGTGGCTCCGATATCTTTTCAATCGATGCTTATTACAAAAGTTTCTTCGTTGTGTACCATCCACACGATTTCAAGGGAGTATCCATTCTGAACGATCAGCCTGATATCGGGGTCGTCAATAACCTGATCAGGCTGAATCTCACCTGTGATATCAGCGAGACCGTCACATTCAAGGGATCATACAACCTGATTCCGCGAATACGGGATAATATACTCTCACTTCAGAGTATGATGTCGCTGAATCCCAGTCGGCACATGTATCGTTGTGATGATCTAAATTCCCGGCTGTACCCCTCAACCGGCAAGGCGGTTGGAAGCTTTGCCGTATTCCAGAACCTTGACCGGGCCTGCCTGAATATCGGCACCTCGATAGCCGATTTTTCTATCGGCCGCCAGTCGATTGCCTGGGGAATGGCGCATGTAACCAATCCGACCGATATTGTCGCCCCTTATTCATACGAGGAACTTGATACCGAGGATCGGGTCGGAGTTGACGGTATCAGGATGAGAGCGCCATTGGGATTCATGGGTGAGTTGGACGCCGGCATTCTTTTCGGCGATGATTTCGACGCTGACAAAAACGCCTGGTTTGTACGGTGCAAGTATTATCATACCGAAACTGATTTCTCCGTCATTATATCCGGATTCAGGGAGAATCTTCTGCTCGGTTTTAACGCCGCCCGGTCTGTCGGCGGAGCCGGGTTCTGGCTTGAGGGTGCGCATGTACTTGCCAACAACGACGGCGAAAACGATTATTTGCGACTTTCGACCGGATTTGATTACAGTTTCGGAGATAAAATATACGGCTTTATCGAATACCATTACAACGGCGCCGGTTCCGGTAACAGCAGTAACTATCGGGAAAATGTAACCTCCCCGGCGTATACCGATGGCGGCGTGTACCTTCTGGGCAAACATTACCTGATACCGGGTGTATCTTATCAATTGACACCATTGATTACTTTCTCTGCTGAGGTCCTGACTAATATCAACGACCCCTCGGGGTATTTGACTTTCCAAGGTGAATACAATATTTCCGAAAACATTTACATTTCAGCCGGGGCTTTCCTCGGAATCGGTGAACGTCCGGATATGACCATCGACGAGTTTCTCGTTCCGAAAGTGATGTTGAACTCCGAATTCGGAGCCTATCCGGATATATATTATACTTCGTTCAAGGTATATTTTTAAACAGTTATATTCGCACAATAAAAAACGGGAGAGGAAATCCTCTCCCGCCAAATCAGCATGCTATTTTCTTATGGACAATCCGGGGCCGGGCCCGGCGGATCACCGTAGATATAAGATATCAATACGAGAATATCAGTCAGGTTGACATCATCGTCATCATTGACATCGCCGGAAAACATGGGAACCGGCGCCGGTCCGCGCGGGTCACCGTAAATATAGGAAATAAGATACAGTATATCACTCAGGTTGCAATCGCCGTCTTCATTGGGATCACCGCACATGTACGGCAGGGTCACCGAACCGGGACTGAGTTTCGGGCAGAAATCAATTACCGGACCGGAGAAAAGAGGCATATTGGACAGATACCCATCCAGTTCAATCCGCGCAATCTGTTCCGGTGTAGCCGACGCAGGTATTCTGAAGGTCACTTTTACCACCGGCCCCGAGCCCGCCTCCAGATCCGGGGTGCCCATTTCAATATTATAAAATGAGAAATACATCCGCCGGTTATAAGTGTCGATATGCGGCATGGTTTTTTCATCGAAATAGTCTGTACGAC
>DAOWOO010000431.1 GCA_030642025.1 Candidatus Zixiibacteriota bacterium
CGCCGATCACGACATTTCTGGGCCTCTTCGATTGCCCGAATCGACTCAAGCAGAGTGGCCTCCTGAGAAACCACTGCGTACTGATCGCGAGGAACCATCATATCCTTGACACTCCTCATTCCCATGATATCCTCCTATCGTATTGCCGAAAATTTTTCTTCACATTCCTGATCCGGCTAAGTTCCGACCCTCAGGGCTTTGGAGTTAATGGGCAGTACCAGGGTAAACGTGCTCCCTTTACCGGGATCACTGTCAACTTCTATTTTCCCGCCAAGACTTTTAATAATGCCATAACTGACCGACAGCCCCAACCCGGTTCCCTTGCCCACTTCCTTGGTAGTATAAAACGGCAGAAATATCTTCTCCATTTGTTCGGTGGACATCCCCTGCCCCGTATCGGTGATATCGATTTTTATGTCGTGCCGCATGCAGGATGTTTTGATAGTGATGGTCCCAGAGATGTTGCCTATGGCGTCGGCCCCGTTATTCAGCATATTCAGAATTACCTGCTGAAGTTGATTGCCGTCGGTATTGATTAGCGGAATATCCTGATCATATTGACGAATAACGTCAATTTTCGATACGACTATCTCCGGTCCCAGGAGACCGTCCACCACTTCATCAATTATCTGGTTGACATTGTGTTTACGCAGGTCGATATCGGTTTTTCTTACAAAACTCAACAGTTTACGCGTGATATCGCGGCATCGGAACACCGATTCCTGTATTGAATCCAGATGTTCCCTCATTTCTTCGGGACCTATACTTTCAGGGATTTCCGGGTCGAGGAAATCTTTAATTAATCCGGCTTCCTCATTAATGGCCGCCAGGGGGTTGTTGATTTCATGAGCAATTCCGGCCGCAAGTTCCCCCACCGAAGCCAGCTTGGCGGCGTGTTCCAACTGGCGCCGGGTTCCCTCTGATTCAATATACATCTCGGTTACTTTCTTCGCACGGAAATGTATTATTACCAGGCCGAGTAAAACCATTCCTAATGTCATAAGTATTATATTCAGACGATGTCCCGATAAAAGACCGAACCGCTGCTCGTCCAACCACTGCACAATCAGAGCCCAGCGGGCCATTTTCAGCCACGAATATGCATATACAAATGATTCTCCGCCGATTTTCATCTTGCCCGATTCGAGGGGAGGATTCTCGGGAGGTACAAAAGAGGAGCCTTCAAGCGGGGTGCCTATATGTGATGTAACCAGTTGATAATAACCCTCCCGATTGACAATCGAGGTATAAACCTCCTGCGCTCCTTCCAGCGATTGGATATAGTCATAAATTTTCTCCGGCGCCAGAGTCGCCCGCATAACAAAATACTCGCCGTCAGCAATCCGGCTTACGGCCATGGTAAAATGCGGCTGTCCGCGAAATCCGAGATATATGTCGGTAATAATGTACCTATCAATTTTCTTTCTAAGATCAACAAACCAGGTTTCAGTACTGTAATTTCTCTGCTCCAGAGCCGGGAACGGTCCGGCATAGCCTGCCTGTACGCCGGATGAGTCGAAATACCCGATATCTACAAAAGTCTCGCTGCTTTTTTCAAGTTTTCCAAGATAATATCGCATTGCCTCCGCCGTCGGAGGATGTTGGAGGGTGGGATCATCGATCAAATTGGATAGATTCACCAAACGTTCGGTAAGAAACAAATCCAGTGTATTGGCCTGGCTTTCGGCTATCGCCTTGAGATGCAAACGTCTGCTTTCGGAGACAATGGCATCATACTGAAAAAAGAAAAATACCGCCAGAAACACCAGCGGCCCGATATAGGTAAAAAGCAGACGAATAATATTCCGGCGTCTCATTTCCCGATAGTGTCCGCTATCGAACTCAAAAGACACGGGGAAGGATTTCAATTTCTTATCGACCGATTTCATACTCCCGGCCGGCTCTCCTCCAATCCGGTCAAGAAAACATCGCCTAAACACACTATCATCATCAAGGCACTGCCGACATTAATAATACTATGTTCCCG